>NZ_JBFAXL010000010.1:0-236281 GCF_040680795.1 Streptomyces sp. NPDC051976 | reverse complement strand
TCCCCTTTGTCCCCCCCCCCCAACGGGCTCCGGCGCGGCGCCGGGGGGGCCCCGCGCGCCCCCCGCGCCCCCACCGGCCCTCCCGCCCGTGGCCCCGTCGTCGCTTCCCTCAGGCGGTGGCCGCGGGCTCGGGCAGCGCCCGCAGGCCCGGCGTGACGAGCACCAGCAACTGCGGCAGGACGAACCCGGCCGCGCACACCCACAGCGTGTGCCGCGCCCCGATGCCCTCCAGCAGCGCGCCTCCGGACAGGGCGCCGATCGGCGTCGCCCCCCACATCAGGAAGCGCATCGTTGCGTTGACCCGGCCGTGCAGATGCTGCGGCAGTACGGCCATCCGGTAGCTGAACTGCGCCACGTTGAAGACGCTGCTGAACAACTCGAAGACCCCGGCGCCCAGGACGAAGAAGCCCAGCGCCCAACCCGCGCCGGTGAACGGGATGACCGCGATCGCGGGAATCGACAGCAGCGACGCCCACCACATGGTGCGCCCGGTTCCGATCCTCCCGACGATCCGCGCGGCGGCCACCGCGCCGAGCGTCCCCCCGACGGAGACGCCGATCAGCAGCAGGCCGTACACCCCCGGGGAGACGCCGAGTTCGCGGATGACGAACACCACGCTGATCGCGCTCCAGGCGCCGAAGAACAGCATGGTGAGCGCGCCGTTCGCGGCGGTGAGCCGGATGATCCTGTTGCCCGCGACGCAGCGCAGCCCCTCGGCGACCTGCACCCGCAGCCTCTCGTGCCCGGTGCGCTCCGGCGGCTCCTCCACGGCGCCGATCCGCCCCAGCAGCAGGGCGGAGAGCAGATAGCTGACGCCGTCGACGACCAACGCGGCGGGCGCGCGCAGCAGTTGCACCAGCAGTCCGCCCAGGCCCGGCCCGCCGAGCTTGGAGACCTGGTAGACGCTCTCCAACGCCCCCGCGCCGCCCGTCAGATGCTCACCCTTCACCACGGTCGGCAGATAGCTCATGTGGGCGACGTCGAAGAACACCGTCCCCACACCGACGACGGCCGCCACCGCGAACAACTGCCACAGGGTGAGCGCGTCCAAGCCCCAGGCGACCGGGACGGACAGCAGCGCCACCGCGCGCACCAGGTCGCTGACGACCTGGATGGGGCGGCGGCGCATCCGGTCGACCCAGACGCCGACGGGCAGCCCGAGAACCAGGAAGGCCATCATTTCGACGGCGGTGAGCATTCCGATCTGGAATGGACTGGCGTCCAGCGTCACCAGGGCGGTGACGGGTAAGGCGATAAGGGTGACCTGGGTGCCGATCTGGCTCACCGTGTCCGCGCCCATGAGAAGGACGAAATCGCGGTTGCGCCAAAGCCGTTGAGAAGACGGTGCGCTTAACTCGGCGGGTTCGGCGGTGACGGTGGATTGCGCGTTCGGATCGGTCACGAACCTTAGACCCTGCCAGCGCACTCTGTCGAAGTCAAACGTCACCCAAAAGTGTGGTCCGTTATCGGCCAGCATCGCTGATTTCCCGCCGAATGTCGGCGCACCAGGAACTCTCCCCCGCGGAAGCGGCCCCATGCGGAACCCGCGTTCCGCCGTCCCCGTTCCGCGCCGCCGCGGCGACCATTTCCAGCGGCACCGCCTACGGCACCGTAAACCGGACGATTGCGGCACGATCCGCACGTTCCACGCGAGATCCTTTGTTTCCTTGCCTTCCTGTGCGTGCTATGGCATGTTCGGTTGGGACCAGGCAGGAAAGCCGCCCTCCTTGCGCACGTACAAGGATCGGTCCACGGGGGATCGCCGGGCGGCTGCAAACGGGGGGATGTAATGACGGGATTAACCCCGATGATTGCGGCCGTGTTCCCGGGCGTGGGCGCCCAGTACACCGGAATGGGCGCCGCTCTCAGAGACCGTCACAAGGCGTACCGGGACACCCTCGACGAGGCGGCCGCGGTATTGGGCGACGACTGGGCGGACGTCATCTACGACCCCGGTCACAAGGCCCGGCTGAAGCGCCAGGAGGAGAGCCAACTCGCGGTTCTGGTGACCGGCGTTGCGATGTTCCGGGTATTCCGGCAGGAAACCTCGCTCCCCATATCCTTCTGCGCGGGACACAGTCTCGGTGAATACACCGCGCTTTGCTGCGCGGAGGCTTTCGACCTCCCCGACGCCATCCGGCTGGTACGCCGCCGGGCCCAGCTCATCCGCCAGGCGTCGGACGCCCTCACGGGCACCATGATGTGGGTCATCAACCTGGAGGCGGACGTCGTCCGGGCGATCTGCGCGGCCGCCCGGGAGGACGGCGCCCGGGTGCACGTCTCCGCCTACGACGCCCCCCGGCAGGTCGCCATCTCGGGCGACACCACCGACGTGAACGCCGCCGCGCGCGAACTGGAGGCGCGCGGCGCCCTGGTGTACCCGCTGCGACTGGAAGGGCCGTACCACAGCCCGCTGATGCGCCCGGCGGCCGAGGCGATGGCGGAGCTGTTCACCGAGATCCCCGTCCGGCCCCCGTCGGTGCCGGTGCTCTCCGGTGTGGACGGCGAGCGGCACCAAGGGGGTGAGCGGAGCGCCGAGTTGCTGGTGCGGCAGCTCGTGGAGCCCGTGCGGTGGGTCGGGGTGCAGCGCGCCCTGGCCGACGAAGGCGTGGGCCAGGCAGTGGAGTTCGGGCCCGGCGCGGTGCTGGGCTTCCTGGCCGAGAAGACCGTCCCCGCACTGCGCGTGCTGCCCTACGACCGCCTCAGCGGTGAGGGGGAGCTGGCGGCCGCCCTGCGGGTGGCCGAGGAGGACTACCCGCGGATCCTCGACGCCTGCCTGCGTACCGCGGTGAGCACCCGCACCCTCACCCGTGACGGCGGAGCGCTCGCGGGCCACACGGCCGTGGTGGAGCGCTACCGGGAGCTGGAGCTGCTGCGGGAGCGGCCCGCGCCGGCGGTCGCGGACGTGGACCGGGCGCTCGGGGTGCTCGACGCGCTGCTGGAGTCCAAGGGGCTCGCGCCACGCGAGCGCGCCGGAGCCCGTAACAGAGTGTTGTCAGGGCGGCTGTTGACCGGCTGACCGGGCGTGGCCGCATCCACGGACCGCGCCGGCAACGGCGCGGCACCGCGTGCGGCACCGCGGGGCGACGGCATCGCGTGGCGCCACCACGGATCGCGGCGTGACACGGCAGCACACATCACCACCGGCGAGGAACAGGAGGCGGCAGTGGGGCGCAGCACTGGGTTCGGTGTGACGGAAGGGAAGACGGGGACGTGAGTGAGGACAAGCGGGTGATCGGCGTGCTGGGCGCCGGGGCCATCGGGAGCACGGTCTGCGCCGACCTGGTGCTGCACGGCTTCCGTGTCGTGCTCGTGGACACCGACCCGGCGGCGCTCGACCGTACCCGTGAAGTCGTCGCCGAGGCCGCGCACTTCGGGCCGATGCTGCGGCGCGCGCTGCCCCGGGTGAGTCCGGACGAGGCCCTCGCCGCGATCGACTTCACCGGGGAGCTGTCGGCCCTGCGGGACTGCGAGTTCGTCGTCGAGAACGTCAGCGAGCGGTGGGAGGTCAAGGAGCGGGTCTACCGGGCCCTCGACGAGGTGCTGCCGCCCGGCGTGGCGATCGGCGTGAACACCTCCAGTATCGGCATCGGGCGGCTCGCCGCCCTCACCAGCAGGCCGGAACTGGTCGTCGGGGTCCATTTCATGAACCCCTCCTACCTCAAGGACACGGTCGAGGTGATGCGCGGCGCGGACACCTCGGACGCGTGCCTGGCCCAGGTGACCGGCCTGCTGTCGGCGCTCGGCAAGGAAGGCGTCGTCGTCGGCGACTTTCCCGGCTTCGTCAGCAACCGCGTGTCCCATCTGTTCTTCAACGAGGCCGCCCGGCTGATCGAGGACGAGGGCCTCGATCCCCAGGTCGTCGACACCATCTTCAAGAAGTGCTTCGGGCACCGGATGGGCCCGCTGGAGACCATCGACCTGATCGGCGTCGACACAGTCACGCTGACGCTCGACAGCCTTTACGACAGCTATCAGGACCCGCGTTTCCAGGCCAGCGGCCTGCTGCGCTCGATGATGGCGCAGGGCCGTCTCGGGCGAAAGGCGGGCGCGGGTTTCTACCAGTACGGACAGTACGGCCGCAACGGCCGGAACGGCGGCTCGCCGGACCGGTCGGCCGCGAGCACTCCGTCGAACACAGGGAAGAGGGCATGACAACTCCGGCGCACGACGAAATCGCCCAGGTGGTACTCGACTTCCTCGCCCAGCACGATCCCGGCCCGGCGCCCGACCCGGACGAGGACATGTTCGACACCGGCCGGGTCAATTCGCTCTTCGTGATCCAGCTCATCGGCTTCCTGGAGAGCAGGTTCGAGATCAAGGTCCTCGTCGACGACCTCGACCTGGCGAATTTCTCCACCGTGAACAAGGTCGTGGATTTCGTGCTGCAGAAGCAGATTCACGCCTGAGGCAAAGAACGGACGACAGGACGGAAGACGGGCCCCTCATCGTGGAACACCTGCTGACCGCCGACGAGGCGGCGCATCACGCCTCGCTCGTGAAGGACCTCGCCCGGTGGCGCCCCGACGCGGCCGGCTGGGACCGGGACGGCCGCCTGCCGGAAACGGTCGTGCGCTGGTGCCGGGAACAGCGGCTGACCGGCGCCGCCCTGCCCGCCGCGAGCGGAGGCGGCGGCTGGGACCCCGTGCGGACCGGCCTGCTGTACGAGGCGGCGGGCCGGGTCAGCGCGTCGCTGGCCTCCCTGGTCAATGTGCACCACATGGCCGCCGAGGTGGTGGCCCGCTGGGGCACCGCCGAGCAACAGCGCGACGTACTCCCCTCGTTGGCGGACGGCAGCCGGCTGGCCGCCATCGCGATGACCGAGCCGGGGGGCGGCAGCGATCTGTCCGGGATGGAGACCGTCCTGGAGGAGCGCGACGGGCGGCTGCTGCTCAACGGCCGCAAGGTCTTCATCACCTTCGGCGGACAGGCCGACGTTTTCCTGGTGTTCGCCCAGCGCGCGGGGCGCTCGACCGCCTGCCTGGTCGACCGGGACCACCCCGGACTCACCTTCACGCCGATGGGTGACGTGCTGGGCCTGCGCGCGGCGGCGCTGGGCCAACTGGACTTCCACGACTGCGAGATCGGCCCGTCCGCACTGGTCGGCCGGGACGGCTTCGGGCTGGCGGTGCTGGTGCCCCTGGCGCTGGAGCACGGACGGCACGCCGTGGCCTGGATGGCCACCGGGATGCTGCACGAGGTGTTCCGTGCCTCGTCCGGGCATGCGCTGGACCGCCACGCCTTCGGCCGCCCGCTCATCGAGCACGGGCAGATCCAGTCCCTGGTGACCCGGATGGGCACCGATCTGGAGGCCGCCCGCCATCTGTGCCTGACCGCGTCGCGGGCACTGGCCTCCGGCGACCCGGCCGCGACCGACCGGGTGCTCACCGCCAAGTACTTCGCCTGCCGTGTCCTGGAGGAGCACAGCGCCCAGGCCGTGCAGATCCTCGCCTCGTCGGGGGTGCTGGAGTCCGGGGACACCGCCCGCGCCTACCGGGACGCCAAGGTGCTGAACATCCTGGAGGGCACCACCCAGATCCTGGAGCGCATGCTCGCGCCCCGGCTGGCCAACTCCGCCCGCCGGAGCGGATGATGGCGACCGCACACGGCCGCCTCGAAGGGCACACCGCCGAGGCGCGTTCACAAGAACCGGAACGGATACGGGCGTTGGCGCTGGCCGCCGCCGCCATCGCCGTCCACTACACCGGCACCGACCGCACCAGCCGGTTCGCGGCGCTCGGCGCCGAGTTCGCGGTGGACGTCGACCCCGACGAGCCCGTCACCGCGCTCGCCGAGCGCATCACCCCGTGCCCGGAGTCCACTCCCGCTCCCGGTGAGGACGGTCCCCTCTACCACCTGGAACCCGCCGCCGACGCGATACGGGTGGACCACCCCGACGCGCTGACCGCGGAGGCGACCGCGCGGATCTGGGCGACCGTACTGGACCAGATCCTGCGGGACCCGTCCCGCCCGGTGGCCGGCTACCCGCCGCTCGACCCGCGGGACCGCGACGAGGTGCTGGCCGGCTTCAACGACACCGCCAGGGACTTCCCCTCCGGCACCACCCTGCACGGCCTGCTGCGCGCCCAGGCGCGGGCGACCCCGGACGCCGTCGCCGTCAGCACGGACGAGCGGTCGCTCAGCTACCGCGAGCTGGACGACCTGAGTGACGCGCTCGCGTCCCGGCTGGCCGCCGAACTGCCCGCCGGGCGGGGCATGGTGGCGGTGCTGGCCGAGCGGACCGTCTGGCTGCCGGTGGCGCTCTTCGCCGTGCTCAAGTCGGGCCGGGCGTATGTGCCGCTCGACCCGCAGGCACCGGCGATGCGGCACCGGCACCTGGTGGAGTACAGCGGGGCCGGGGTCGTGCTGACCGCCTCGGACACCTCCGTGGACTTCGGGGTGCCGCTGTGGGACCTGCGGGACCCGGCCTGCTTCCCCGAGGCGACCGGGCCGCTACCGGTCACCTCCCCCCGCGACCTGGCGTATGTGCTCTTCACCTCCGGCTCCACCGGCTCCCCCAAGGGCGTCATGGTGGAGCACCGGGCGGTGGTCAACCGGCTGGCGTGGATGCAGCGCCGCTACCCCCTCGGCCCCGGCGACACCCTGCTGCAGAAGACGCCGGTGATCTTCGACGTGTCGGTGTGGGAGCTGTTCTGGTGGACGCTCGTCGGCAGCCGGATGCATCTGCTCGCGCCCGGCAGGGAACGCTTCCCGCTGGCGATCGTGGAGACCGCGGAGCGCGAGGGCGTCACCGCGCTGCACTTCGTCCCGTCCCTGCTCACCGCCTTCCTGGCCCATCTGCGGTCCACCGCCGACGCGCCGCGGCTGCACGCGCTGCGCTGGCTCTTCTCCAGCGGCGAGAGCCTCACCCGCGCCTCCGCGGTGGAGTTCGGCGAGCTGTTCGCGGGCAAGGCGACGCTGGTCAACCTCTACGGCCCGACCGAGGCGACCGTGGACGTCACCAGCCACGACTGCGCCCAGCGGCCGGAGCCCGGCCGGATCCCGATCGGCGCGCCCATCGACAACGTGCGCGCCTACGTCCTGCGGTACGGCAACCCGCTGCCCGTCGGCGCGTTCGGCACCCTGCACCTGGCGGGTGAGTGCGTGGCCCGCGGCTACCTGGGCGCGCCGGAACTGACCGCGCGCGGCTTCCCGCCGGAGTACGGCAACCCCGGCGGCCGGATGTACGACACCGGCGACATCGTCCGCTGGCTGCCCGACGGGCAGCTGGACTTCCTAGGCCGCCGGGACACCCAGGTCAAGATCCGGGGCATCAGGATCGACGTCACCGAGGTCGAGAGCGTGCTGCAGCGGGCCCCGGGCGTCCGCGAGTGCGCGGTCACCGTGCACCGGCCGGGCACCGCGCTGGCCACGCTCCGGGCCGCCGTCACCGGGGAGGACCTGACCCGCGAGGGCCTGCGCGACTACCTCGCCGCACGGCTGCCGCCCTACCTGGTGCCCACCGGATACGACCGGTTCACCGAGCTGCCGCGCACCGGCTCGGGAAAGACCGACCGCCGGCTGCTGGCCGACGCCGACCACGTACGGGCGCACCGGATCGGACTGTAGGGACACCGGACTGTGGAGAAGGAGACCATGCACTGGCTGCGGGAACGACTCGCCGGGTTCGGCGACCGGGAGGCGCTGTGCGGCTACGGCGGTGCGGCGACGTACGCCCAGCTCGCACGGCGGGTCGACGACTGGGGTGAGCGGCTCGGCGAGATGGGAGTGGCCCGGGGCGAGACCGTCTCCGTCGTCGGGGACACCACCCCGGGCCTGGCCGCGCTGTTCCTGGCGTTGGCGCTGCGCGGCGGGACCGTCGTACCGCTGGCGCCGGCCGATCCCCCGGTCGCCGCGCGGCCGTCCCGGCTGGCGACCGCCCATGTCACCCGGGTCGTGGAGTTCCTCTCCGCCGACGTGTGGACGGTGAGCGAGGTCGCGCCGCCCGATACGCCGCTGCCCGTACGGCTGGCGGAGCTGCGGGACTGCGGTGACGCGGGCCTGGTGCTCTTCTCCTCCGGCTCGACCGGCGAGGCGAAGGCCGCGCTGCTGTCGCTGACCCGGCTGCTGGCCCCGATGCGGGACGGTGGCGCGCGGCCGCTGCGTACCGTGCAGTTCATGGGCCCCGACCACATCGGCGGGGTCAACACGCTGCTGCGGACCCTCACTTCGGGCGGCACCCTGGTCACCGAGCCACGCCGTACCCCGGAGCGGATCTGCGCGGCCGTCGCGGAGCACCGCGCCCAACTGCTGCCCACCACACCGTCGTTCCTCACCATGCTGCTGATGTCGGGGGCGCACCGTGAGGCCGATCTGTCGTCGCTGGAGCTGATCAGCTACGGCACCGAGCCGATGCGCGAGGTGACGCTCGCGCATCTGGCGAAGGAGTTCCCCGGAGTGCGGCTGAAGCAGACGTACGGGCTGACGGAGACCGGCATCCTGCCCACCCGGTCGCGCGCCTCCGACTCGCTGCGGATGGACGTGGGCGGGCACGGGTTCGAGCTGCGGATCGTCGACGGCGTCCTGTGGATCAAGTCGCCCACCGCGATGCTCGGTTACCTCAACGCCCCCGACCCCTTCGACGCGGACGGCTGGCTGAACACCGGGGACGCCGTCGAGACCGGTGAGGACGGCGCGCTGCGGGTGATCGGGCGGGCGTCGAGCCTGATCAACGTGGGCGGCGAGAAGGTCCATCCGGCCGAGGTGGAGAACGTGCTGCTCGGCGCGGACAACGTCAGGGACGTGGTGGTCGAGGGCAAGCCCAACCCCGTCACGGGGCAGGTCGTCGTGGCGACCGTGGAGCTGGTGGCACCCGAGGACCCCAGAGAGCTCGGGCGGCGGCTGCGCGCCCTGTGCGCCGGGCAGCTCGCCCCGCACAAGTCACCCGCCGTCTTCAGGGTGTCCGAAGGACCCCTGTACAGCGGCCGGTTCAAGCGCCGAGGAGGCATCGCGTGAGCACGACCGGGGACGACCGGCCGGTGGCCGTGGTCAGCGGCGGCAGCAGGGGGCTGGGCTTCGCGCTGGTGAAGGACCTGCTCGACCGGGGCCACCGGGTGGCGACCTTCAGCCGGAGCGAGTCCGCCGACCTCGCGGAGCTGCGCAAGGCCGTCGGCGAGGAGACCCTGATGTGGTCCGCGGTGGACGGCGGGGACCCGGTGGCGGTCGAGGCGTTCGCACGCGAGGTGATCCGGGCGCACCGGCGGGTGGACGTCCTGGTCAACAACGCGGGCGTGGGGCTCGAAGGGCTGCTGACGCTCACCGCGCCGTCCGCCATCGAGGAGGCCCTGCATGTCGACCTGACCCTGCCGGTGCTGCTCACCCGCGCCTGCCTCAAACCGATGCTGGCGCGCCGCCGCGGTGTGGTCGTCAACATCTCGTCGATCAACGCCCTGCGCGGCCAGACCGGTGTGGCCGTCTACAGCGCCGCCAAAGCCGCCCTGGACGGCTTCACCCGGAGCCTGGCCAAGGAGGTGGGGCCCGCGGGGGTGCGGGTGGTGAGCGTGGCTCCCGGCTACTTCGACAGCGAGATGACCGCCGGGATGAGCGAGGACCAGCGCCGCCGGGTCGTCCGGCGTACCCCCCTGGCCCGGCTGGGCACCGTCGAGGACGTGCTCGGCGTCGTGGGCTTCCTCATCTCCCCCGCGGCGGGCTTCATCACCGGCCAGACCATCGCCGTCGACGGCGGCTACACCTGCTGAACACCGGTCGGCGCCGACCGGGACGAGAAGGAGAGACCAGATGGCAGTGGACAGGCACGAGCTGATCAAGGCCACCGTGCTCGAAGTGGTCAACGAGGTGGGCGGGGACGTGGACCGCGTCGAGGAGGACCAGTCGCTGGTCGACCAGCTCGGGCTCGCCTCGCTGCATCTGGCCCGTATCGTCGCGGTGCTCGAACTGGAGCTGGGCACCGATCCGTTCGCCGAGCGGGTCGCCATCACCAGTGTGCGCACCGTCGGGGACCTGCTGCGCGCCTACGACGAGGCCGACGGGCCGGCTCCCGGTGACGGGACGGCGCCGGACGCGGCCGACGAGCGGCCGGGGCCGCGGCGGGCGGTGGCCAGGGGCAACCGCGCCGCCCGGCTCGCCGCCGGGAACGACGCGTGACCGGCCACGACTCGCCCGGAGTCGAGGGGCAGGTCGCCATCGTCGGCATGGCGGGCCGCTTCCCCGGCGCGCCGGACCTCGACGCGTACTGGGACATGGTCGCCGAGGGCCGCTCGGCGGTACGCGACCTCACCGACGCGGAGCTGCGCCGCGCCGGTGTCGACGAGGCGTGGCTCGCACACCCCGACTATGTGAAGTCCGCCGCGGTCCTCGACGACGTCGACCGGTTCGACGCGCCCTTCTTCGACATGTCCCCCCGGGAGGCGGCCGTCCTCGACCCGCAGCACCGGCTGTTCCTGCAGACGTGCTGGCACGCGCTGGAGCACGCCGGGCTGATGACACCCGGCGGGGCGCCGTCGCACGTCGGGGTGTTCGGCGGCGCGGGCGGGGTGATGGCGGGCTATCTGCCCGAGGTGCTCGGCTCCGGCGGACGGCTGCCCGACCCCACCGCGTCCCTCGAACACCTCGGCGTGGACAAGGACTTCCTGGCCACCCGGGTGTCGTACAAGCTCAACCTCACCGGGCCCGCGCTGACCGTGCAGACCGCCTGCTCGACCTCGATGGTCGCGGTGCACATGGCGTGCCAGAGCCTGCTCAACGGCGAGTGCGCGGTGGCGCTGGCCGGTGGTGCGACCGTACGGGTGCCCACCGCCGCCGGGTACTTCCACCGCGACGGCGGCATCCTGTCGCCCGAAGGCCGGTGCCTGCCCTTCGACGAGCGGGCGTCCGGCACGCTCTTCGGCAGCGGTGTGGGCGCGGTGGTGCTCAAGCCGCTGGAGGACGCGCTGCGCGACGGGGACACCGTCTACGCCACCGTGCTGGGCACCGCCGTCAACAACGACGGTGGGGACAAGGCGAGTTACGGGGCCTCCAGCCTGCCGGGGCAGCTGGGGGCCATGCGGCAGGCGCTGGCCGTGTCGGGCGTCGACCCGGCCGGCATCGGCTATGTGGAAGCGCACGGCACGGGCGTGGCCATGGGCGACCCCGTCGAACTGGCCGCGCTGGGACGGGCGCTGGGCCGCGACGGCTCCCGGGCCGTCGGCTCGGTCAAGGCGCTGGTCGGCCATCTGGAGGCGGCCGCGGGTGTCGCCGGGCTGATCAAGACGACGCTGGCGCTGCACCACGGGGTGCTGCCGCCCAGCCCGTACTTCGAGCGGCCCAACCCCCGGCTCCGGCTGGAGGACAGCGGCTTCTACGTCAACCGGGAGCCGCTGGAGTGGACGGCGGCGCCGCGCCGCGCCGCGGTCAACAGCCTCGGGATCGGCGGCACCAACGCCTTCGCCGTACTGCAGGAGGCGCCCGCGGCGGCAGGGCAGCGGGCCGCGGCGGTTCCGCAGCCCGCGGCCGAGTTGATGACGGTCTCGGCCAGGACCGCGGAGGGCCTGCGGGAGCTGGCCCGCGACTGGGCCGCCCGGCTGCGCGAGCCCGGGGCCGATCTGCGGGCGCTGGCGTACACCGGGCAGGTCGGGCGGCGCCGGTTCGCCCACCGGGTCGGTGTCACCGCCGACATCGCCGAACGGGCCGCCGAGCGGCTGGAGTCCTGGCTGTCCGGCGGGACCGCGCCGCTGCACCAGGACACCGCCCCGGCGGACCGGCCGCGGATCGCGTTCCTCTACTCCGGGCAGGGTTCGCAGTATCCGGGCATGGCGCTCGACCTGTACCGGGACAACCCCCTCTTCCGGGCCGCCGTCGACCGGCACGCGCCCGCGTTCGAGAGCCTGACCGGCACCGATCCGCTGAAGGTGCTCGCCGACGCGGAGCCGCTCGGGCGGGCGGAACTGCTGCAACCGGTCTTCTTCCTGGTGCAGTTGGCGCTGACGGAGCTGTGGGACGGGCTCGGCATCCGCCCCGCGGCGGTCATCGGCCACAGCCTCGGCGAGTTCGCGGCCGCGTGCGCCGCGGGAGTGCTGGACGTGGCCGACGCGATGCGCCTGGTCGCCGCGCGCGGGCAGGCGGTGGCCGAACTGCCGGACGCCGGACGCATGATCGCCGTCGGCGGCGCCGACAGCGCGGAGGTGGAGCGGCTGGTCGCCGCGCACGGCGGGCAGGTGACCGTGGCCGCGTACAACGCCCCGGGCCGGGTCACCGTCTCCGGCGCCACGGACGCGATCACCGCCCTGGAGGGCGAGTTCGCGGCGCGCGGCTGGCACACCACGGCCCTGGACACCACCCACGCCTTCCACTCCCCCTTGATGGCTCCGGCGACCGAGCGACTGCGGGCGGCGGCGCGGGACATCGCGCACGGCGCGCCCCGGCTGCCGTTCGTCACCAACCTCAGCGGCGCGCCCGCGGGTGACGCGGAGATCGGACCGGACTACTGGGCAAGGCAGTTGACCGCTCCGGTGCGGTTCTCGCACGGGGTCGCGGCGCTGCTCGGCAGCGGCCTGACCCACTTCGTGGAGATCGGTCCCTCCGGCACGCTCGCCGCGCTCGGCCGCCTCCAGGCCGGCGGCCCGCCGGACCGCTGGATGACGAGCCTGGCCCGCAAGCAGCCCGACACCACGGCGCTGCTGACCGCGCTGGCCCGGCTGGACGCGGACGGCGCCGCCGTCGACTGGCCCGCGTACTACCGTCCGTACGGACGCGGCCGGGTGCCCGCCCCGCTCTATCCCTTCGCCCGGCACCGCTACTGGGCGGACCGCGACGGGGGGCGGGGATCCCAGCCGGAACCGGCGCGCACGGCCGACGCGGAGCCGCCCGGGGTGCGGTCGGGTGTGTCGGCCGGTGTGTCGGCCGGTACGTTGCCCGGTGCGCTGCCCGCCCTGCGCAGGCTGGCGCTGCCCGGCTCCGCCGAGCGGAGGTTCGAGACCTCGGTGAGTACGGCGACGCTGCCGTCCCTGGACGACCACGTGATCATGGACCGCCCGGTGGTGCCGGGCGCGTACCACACCGCCTGCATGCTGGAGGCGGTCACGGGCCGGGCGGGCGCGGTGGTGACAGATCTGGTGTTCCCGCGCGCCCTGGTGGCGGACGGCGCCGACCACAGCCTGCAGATCGTCGCCGGTCCCGACGAGGACGGCTGGTCCCCGGTCCGCGTACTGGGCCTGGACGGCGGTTCCGGCGGCCCGTACGACGAGGACTCCTGGCACGTGCACGCCGAGGGCCGGATCGCCGCCCTCGACACCGCGGCACCGTCCGCGGCCCCGCCGCCGCGGCCGCGGGAACCTCATGTGCCGCAGGACGTCGACCGGTTGTACGCGGCGCTGCGCGCGGACGGCTTCCGGTTCGGGCCCGCCTTCCGCTGGATCGAGCGGCTGAGCGTGATCGGCCGGGAGACGGTCGCCGCGGTGGCCCTGGCCGCTCCGACCGCCAGGGAACGCGAAACGGCCGTCCTGGACGCCTGCGTGCAGACCGCGATCGCCGCGGTGCTGGTGCGGTCGGGCGGGTCCTTCGGGGGCCGGGTGCTGCTGCCGTTCCGGATCGCGCGGGCCACCCTGCGTCCGGCGCTCGGCGACCGCGACGCGGGGCGGGTGCGTGTCGTGCCGCGCGTCGTGGACGACCAGCGCGCGGTGGTGGACGTCTGGCTGGAGGACGAGGAGGGACGGCCGCGCCTCGACCTGCTCGGCCTCGAACTGCGCTTCCTCACCCGCTCCCAGCTGACCGGCGTGCGCCCGGAGGGGCTGGTGCACGTGGGGACCTGGGAGGAGTTCCCGGCGCCCGCCCCGGCACGGCTGGACGGCGCCACCTGGATCGTGCTGGGCGACCCGCGGGGCTACGCCAAGCATCTGGTGGACCGGGTCCGCGCCCGCGGCGCCCACTGCACCGCGGTGGAGGCGGGCACCGACTTCGTCCGGCACGACGAAGGCCACGTCGCCCTGGACCCCGCCGACCCGGACCAACTGGGCCAGCTCTTCCGCGAGTCCGGCCCGGCGCACCTCGTGCACTGCCTGGCGCCGGACGGCGGCCGCTACGACGAGGCCGGTCTGCGCACCCTGTGCGGCAGCGTGCCCGCCGCCCTGCGGGCCGCGGAGTTGACGGATGGTCAACTGCTGTCGCTGACCCTGGTGACGAGCGGCGCCGTCGCCGTCGCCGGGCCCGCGGAGGTGTCCGATCCGCACCCCTCGGCGCTGTGGGGCCTGGGTCGCACCGTTTCGCTCGAACTGCCGGAGCTGGCGGTCGGCTTGTGCGAGGTGGACCCCGCCGACCCGGCCGGATCGCTGGCCCTGCTCGGCGCCGCGCTCGGGACGCCCGGCCTGCCCGGTGAGACCGCGATACGCGGCGGCCGGTGGTACCGCGGCGGGCTGCGCCGCGCGGCTGTCACGGGGCGCGGTGACGGGGTGCGGTCGAGCGGCCAGGGGTGCTCGCTCGTCACCGGCGGCCTGGGAGCACTGGGCCTGCGGGCCGCCGCCTGGCTGGCCGGGCGCGGGGTACGCCATGTCGTGCTCGCCTCGCGGTCCGTGCCGGGCCCGGCGGCCGCGGCTGCCGTCGCGGACCTGGAGGCGTCGGGCCTGCGGGTCACCGTGGCGGCGCTCGACGTGACCGACGAGGCCGCGGTCGAGGAGCTGGTGGCCCGCGCGGAGCGGGAGTGGGGCGGGCTGCGGGGCGTGGTGCACGCGGCGGGCGTCATCGACGACGCCGCCGTCTCCCGGCTCGGCTGGGAGTCCTTCGCCGACGTCATGGCACCGAAGATCGCCGGGACGTGGCATCTGCACCGGGCGACCCTCGGCTGCGCCCTGGAGCAGTTCGTCCTCTTCTCCTCCACGGCCGCCTTCCTGGGCTCGCCCGGACAGGCGCACTACGCCGCGGCGAACGCCTTCCTCGACGGGTTCGCGCACTACCGCAGGGCGTTGCGGCTGCCCGCGCTCAGCGTCGGCTGGGGCCCGTGGAGCATCGGCATGGCGGACCGGCTCGACCCGCGGCTGCGGGCCCGGCTCACGGCGGCGGGGTACACCCCGCTCGACCCGGAACCCGCCTTCGAGGCCCTGGACCAGGCGCTGGCCGGCGGGTACGCCCACTGCGGCGTCCTCCAGGTCGACTGGACCCGCTACCGGGAGCGCTACCCGCAGGGCAGGGCCGTGGCCGCGAGCCCGGCCGTCCCCGGAGCGGTCAGCTCCCCGGCCGAGGGCGCGAGCGCCCCGTCACGCGAGAGCGCGGCCCAAGCCCTGCGCCGAGACTGGCAGTTCGCGACCGACGAGCAGCGCGCGGCGGGCGTCACCACGTATCTGCGGCAGATGCTCGCGGCCCGGCTCGGCATGTCCGAGACCGAGATCGGCCCCGACGTGTCGCTGACCGCGCTCGGCCTGGACTCGCTGCTCGCCGTCGAGGTCCGGGGCACCATCCGCCGCGATCTGGCGATCGACCTGCCGCTCGCCGGGCTGCTCGACGCCGACGCCTTCCAGAACCTGGCGGACGCGCTGCTCGACCGGTTGCGCGGCGGCGCCCCCGCCGTACGGGCGCCGCGGGAGTCCCCGGCTCCGCGGAGCGACACGGGCGAAGCCCACCACACGGACGGCACGAGCGGCACCGGCGGCACGAGCGATACCGGCGCGCTGTCGCCCGCGGAGGCCGAGCGGCTGCTGGCGGCGCTCGACACCCTCAGCGAGGCGGAGATCCGGGCGCTGGAGGAGTCGCTAGACGAGTCAGCGGCACGGGGAGACCGAGGAGCTGAGGAGAGTTGAGGACGGCATGACCGACCACGCCACCCGCCACCGGCTGCGGGAGATGCTGCGGCGCCGCGCGGAGCAGGCCAGGACCGAGGTCCCGCTCTCGCACGGCCAGCACTCCCTGCTGCTGCTCCACCACTTGGAGCCGGACAGCGCCGCGTACCACGTCGGCTTCGCCGCCCGCTTCACCGGCGGGTTCGACCCGGACGCCCTGCGTGAGGCGCTGCGCGCGCTGGTCACCCGGCACGCGACGCTGCGCACCACCTTCCAGGGCTGGGACGTCTCGGCCCGGCAGACCGTCCACGGCTGGCTGGAGCCCGGCTTCGAGGTGGTGGCGGCCCACGGCTGGGACGAGGACACCCTGCGCGCACGCGTGCACGCGGCCTACCGCGCACCGCTGGACATCATGGCCGGACCCCCCGTCCGCGCCCATGTGTTCGATGTCGCGCCGGGCGAGGCGGTGGTGCTGCTGGTGATGCACCACCTGGTCGTCGACTTCCACTCGCTGGGCACCCTCGTGGAGGAACTGGGCGCGCTGTACGGGGGCGAGGTGCGGCAGGAGACCGTTAGCCTGCCCGCGCTCCCGGTGACGTACGCCGACTTCGTCGACCACCAGCGGGAGTTGCTCGCGGACGAGCGGGGTGCGCGGGCCCGGGCGTACTGGCACGAGCGGCTCGGCGGCGACCTGCCGGCCGGTGAGTGGCCCGCGTTCCGGCTCGATCCGGGCGAGCGGACCGGTGGCGCGTCCGCCGAGTTCGCGCTCCCCGACGACCTGGCGCGGGAGGTGTTCGCCTTCGCCAAGCAGGAGAAGGTGACGCCGTACGTGCTGCTGCTGACGCTCTATCAACTCCTGATCAGCCGCTACACCGGTGACGACGAGGTGCTGGTCGGCACCCCGGTGGCGGGCCGTACCGACCCCGTGTTCGATCGCTGCGTCGGCTACTTCGTGGACCCGTCGGTGCTCCGCGCGGACTTCCGCGGCGCGCCGACCCTCCGCGAGGCGCTGCGGGTCACCCGGCGTCTGGTCACCGAGGCGCTGGAGTACCAGGACTACCCGTTCGAGCTGCTGGTACGGGAGTTGGCTCCGGCCAGGGCCGCCGGGCGCAACCCGCTGTTCCCGACCATGTTCATCTACCAGAAGCCGCAGCGGCTGCCCGCACTCGCCTCGCTGTACATGGGCGTCGAGCACGCGACACCGGTCTCCTGGGGCGGGCTGACCCTGCGGCCCTTCCGGCTGTCGCAGCAGGAGGACCAGCTCGACCTGATCCTGGAGATCGTCCAGGACGGCGAGCGGCTGCTGGGTGTCGTCAAGTACCGCAAGGCGGTCTTCTCCGCGGACGCGGCGCGGCGGGCCGTCGCCCACTTCACCCACCTGCTGCGCGGCGCCATGGCGGAGCCCGACCGGCCGCTGACCGAGCTGCCGCTGACGCGCGACGGCGACGGTGACCGCCAGGACTCCGGTCAGGGTCAACTCCCCGCCGCCCTCGACACATCCGACAGTCTGGTGCGCCGCTTCACACGGACGGCGCGGCGGTACGCCGGGCGGACGGCCGTACGGTACGCGGACCGCGCGCTGAGCTACGGCGCGCTCGACGCGCTGTCCGACCGGTGGGCGGCGCGGCTGCGAGCCGCGGGCGTTCGGCCCGGGGAGCGGGTCGCGGTGCTGCTGGCGCCGCACGAGGACCTCGTCGTGGCGATCCTGGCCGTGCTGAAGGCCGGGGCCGCGTATGTCTGCCTCGACCCGCACCACCCGCCCGCCCGGTGGCGGACGCTGCTGGCCGACTGCCGGGCCGGGACCGTGCTCACGCACAAGGAGTTCACCGGGCCGCTGGACGGCCTGGGGGCGCGGGCGCTGGTGATGGACGACGGCGCGTACCCGGGCCCGGCGCAGGAGGACCCCGTCAGCGGTACGCCCGTCGGCGCGCACGATCTGGCGTACACCGTCTACACCTCGGGTTCCACGGGTGAGCCCAAGGGCATCGACGTGGCGCACGCGAACGTGCTCAGTCTGATGGACGCCGCGGCCGCGCTGGTGCCGCCCGACGAGAGCGCCGTGTGGACGCTGTTCCACTCCACCGCCTTCGACCTCTCGGTGTGGGAGCTGTGGGGGCCGTTGCTGTCCGGGGCCTGCCTGGTGGTCGTACCGGAGGCGACCCGAAGGGCTCCCGACGACTTCCACGACCTGCTGGCCGCCGAGCGCGTCACCCACCTCACCCTGACGCCCTCCGGGCTGCACGGGCTGGCCGGGGTGCTGCGCCGCCGCGGGGCGGACGCACTGGCCGTGCGGCAGGTCTTCTCCTGCGGGGAGCAGCTCCCGGCCCCGCTGGCCGCGGAGTTCCTCGGCTGGTGCGACGCGCTGTGGAATCTGTACGGGCCCGCCGAGACGACGGTGTTCGTCACCGCCCAGCGGGTACGCCCCGAGGACTGCACCGGCTCCGGGGTGCCCGTGGGGGTACCGCTGGCCAACGCCCGCACCCATGTGCTGGACCGGCACGGCCGACCGGCGCCGCCCGAGGTCGCGGGCGAACTGCACATCAGCGGACCGGCCGTGGCCCGGGGGTATCTGCGCCGCCCCGAACTGGACCGGGAACGCTTCCTGCCCGACCCGTTCGGGCCCCCGGGCGCGCGCATGTACCGGACGGGCGATCTGGCCCGGGTCGGTCCCGACGGCCGCCTCGACATCCTGGGGCGCGTCGACCACCAGGTGAAGATCAACGGCTACCGGGTCGAGCTGGAGGAGGTCGAGGCGCAGCTGGCCGCGCTGCCGGGCGTCGCGCGGGCGGTCGCCCTGGTCGTGGGCGGCGGCGCCGACGACCGGCGGCTCGTCGCCTGCGTGGTGCCCGAGGCGGGGGCGGCACCGGACGAGGGCGGGCTGCGGACCGCGCTCCAGGCACGGCTGCCCGGGTACATGGTGCCCGCGTCGCTGCTGTTCCTCGACGCGCTGCCGGTGACCGGCAACCGCAAGGTGGACCGTGCCGCGCTGGCCGCGCGTGTGGCCCGCGGCGACGGGGCGGCGGACGTGACGCGGCCCGCCGCAGCCGCGTTGAGCGGCGCGGAGCGCACGGTGGCCGGGATCTGGCAACGGGTGCTGCACCGGCGGAGCGTGGGCGCGCACGACAACTTCTTCGACATCGGCGGCAACTCGATGCTGCTGCTCCAGGTGCACCGGCTGCTCGCCGCCGACTTCCCCGATCGGCCGCTGGCGGTGAACGAGCTGTTCCGCTTCCCCACGGTCGCCGATCTGGCCCGGCGGCTCGGAGCGGGGCCCGGGCCCGCGAAGGGGCAACAACCCGGCGCGGGCGGTGCGGACTTCGCGGACGGCGGCACCGACTCCGGTGGCTACGACGACGAGAACGGCACGGACGGCATGGACGGCATCGGCGGCCTGGACGACGACCGGGGCAGGCGCCGGGCCGCCCGGCGCCGCGACATGGCCCCGGCCCGGCCCCTGACGCGGCGGCGCGGCGCCGAACGGCGGACATCGGACCCATCTAAGGACGCGGATGACTGAGCAGTACGCGCAAGGCCAGGAGCCGAGGCCGGGCGACATCGCGGTGATCGGCGCCGCGGGCCGGTTCCCCGGCGCGCCGGACCTCCCCCGGTTCTGGCAGCGCCTGCGGGCGGGCCACGACCTGCGCACCTTCCACACCGACGAGGAGCTGACCGCGGCCGGGACCCCCGAACACCTGGTGTCGGACCCGGGGTTCGTCAGGATGTCGGCATCCCTGCCCGACGCCTACGACTTCGACCACGAGTTCTTCGGCTTCTCCCGGCGTGAGGGCGAACTCCTCGACCCTCAGCAGCGGTTGGTGCTGGAGACGGCCTGGGAACTGCTGGAGACCACCGGCTACGCGGGCGGCTCGGGCGACGAGGCCGTCGGGGTCTTCGCCGGGGCCACCATGAACACCTATCTCACCAACGTGGTGGCGCGTTCCGTCGACCTGCTGTCGTACGACGGCACCGAGATCATGCTCACCAACGACAAGGACTACCTGCCGACCAGGGTCTCGTACAAGCTCGGGCTCAAGGGGCCGAGCGTCAATGTGCAGACGGCCTGCTCCACCTCGCTGGTGGCCGTCCATCTGGCCGTGCAGAGCCTGCTGACCGGGGAGTCCGACATCGCGCTGGTCGGCGGGGTGTGCGTGGTCGCCAACCCGTATCCCGGCTACCTGTACCAGGACGGGCTGATGATGTCGCCCGACGGGCGCTGCCGTCCGTTCGACGCCGCCGCGTCCGGTACGACCTTCGGTGACGGCGTCGGCATGGTGGCGCTCAAACGGCTGGGCGAGGCGCTGGACGACGGCGACCGCGTGCTGGCGGTCGTCAAGGGGTCGGCCGTCAACAACGACGGCTCCGACAAGATCGGTTACACCGCGCCGAGCATCGCGGGCCAGCGGGCCGTCATCACCGAGGCGCACGCGGTCGCGGGAGTGGACAGCGCGGGTATCGGTTACGTGGAGGCGCACGGCACCGCCACCGCGCTCGGCGATCCCATCGAGTTCGCGGCGCTGCGCGAGGCGTTCGCGCTGGGCGGTGAGCGCGCCGCGCCGTGCGTCCTCGGCTCGGTGAAGGCCAACATGGGGCATCTGGCGGCCGCCGCGGGCATCGCCGGGTTCATCAAGACGGTGCTGTGCCTGCGGCACGAGGAGATCCCCGGACATCCCACCTTCGGCCGCCCGCACCCCGAAGTGCCGCTGGCCGACGGCGGTTTCCGGGTCAACACGCTGCCGATCCCCTGGCCGCGGGGTGACGTACCGCGCAGGGCCGGGGTCAGCTCCTTCGGGGTCGGCGGCACCAACGCCCATGTCGTCCTGGAAGAGGCGCCCCTCCAGCCGCCCGCCGCGCCGAGCACCGGATGGCACCTGCTGGCGGTGAGCGCCAGGACGGAGGCGGCGCTGCACGAGCACACCGCGGCGCTCGCGGACGCCCTCACCGCTCCCGACGCGCCCGAACTCGCCGACGCCGCCTTCACGTTGCGGGTGGGCCGCCGCGCCTTCGCGCACCGCAGGACGGTGGTGGCCGCCGACCCGCGGCAGGCGGCGGCAGCACTACGGTCCCCCGGGCGCGTCTGCGACACCGACGCGGGCCGCGCGGGCGTGGCGCTGCTGCTGGGCGAGGGCGAGCCCGACGGCTTCGAGGACCTCGGCAGCGAGCTGCCGGGCGTACGGGAAGCGGCCCGCCGCTCGCACACGCTGCTGCGACCGCCCGCCGCACGGCGGGAGTTCGACGACTTCGCGGCCCGGCACGCGCTCGCCGCCCTGTGGCTGCGATCCGGTGTGGAACCGCGGGCGGTCGGCGGCCAGGGCGCCGGGGAGCTGCTGGCCGCGTGCGTGGCCCGGGTGCTGAAGCCGTCCGAGGCGATGGCGGTGCTCGCCTGGCGTGCCGGAGCGGTCCCCGACCCGCCCGTCCTCACCCCGCGGACGCCGCGGATCCCCGTGCTGTCCGCCGTCACCGGCGGGGTGCTCGCGGAGGACCGGGCGCTGGACGGCGCGCACTGGACCCGGGAGATCTGGCGGGGTGAGCGGCTCGCCGAGGCGTTCGCCGACCCCTCTGCCGGTGACCTGGTGCTGGCCGTCGGCCGCCCGCCCGCCGCGCTGCGCGACGACCCCCGGCTGCTCGGGCACGACACCGTCGCCGCCCCGGGCGGTGCCCCGGACGATGCCTCGGCGCCGAGGCCCGCGGCGGCCCGGCTGCTGGAGGTCGCGGGGCGGCTGTGGGAGGCGGGCGTCGCGGTGGACTGGACCGGCTGGCGCGACGAGCGACGCCGCCGGGTGCCGCTGCCCACCCATCCGATGCACCGTCAGGAGCTGAGGCTGCGCCCGCCGTCCGACCGCGACCGCCGGACCGGCGAGGGCCGCACCCCGGCCGACTGGATCCACGCCGAGACCTGGCAGCGGCTCGGCCCCGTGCCCCTGTCCCCCGCGCCCGAGGGCCGCTGGCTGGTGTTCGCCGACCGCGGCGGTACGGGTGAGCTGCTGGCCGCGGAACTGCGGGCGCTGGGGGCGGGCGTCACCGTGGTCCGGCCGGGCGCCGCCTTCCACCGGTCGGCCGCGGACGACTTCACCCTCGACCCGGCGGCCCCGGGCGACTGCGCGGCGCTCTGCGACGCGCTGCTGACCGACGGTCAGCTGCCCGACCGGATCGTCCATTTGTGGACACTGGACACCGATCCCGAGGCGCCGCTCAGCACGGCATCCGTGGAAAGCGCCCTGGAACGCGGCCTGTTCAGCGTCCTCGACCTCGCCAGGAGCCTCGCCAGGACACCGTCCACCGGACCGCTGCGGCTCACCGCCGTCACCCGCGGGGTGCACGACGTCCTCGGGGACGAGCGGGTCTGCCCGGACGCGGGGATGGTCGACGCGGCGTGCGCGGTCATCCGGCAGGAGTCGGCGCGCGTCCACTGCCGGACGGTCGACCTCGGCCCCGGCCCCGTACCGCCGCACGCCCTGCTGGCCGAGGTGCTGGCCGACGCCGAGCCGTCGGTGGCGCTGCGCGGCACCCGGCGCTGGGTGCCCGGCTTCGCCCGGGTACCCGCGGCGCGGCTGGGCGGTCCCGGACGGCTCACCCCGCAGGGGGTCTATCTGATCACCGGAGGTCTGGGCAGGATCGGGCTGACCCTCGCGGAGCGGCTGGCCGCGAGCTGCGGCGCGCGGCTCGTCCTCACCGGCCGCTCGGCCTTCCCCGCCCCCGAGGCGTACGACCGCTGGATCGCCGAGCACGGCGCCGAGGACCCTGTCAGCCGCACCATCGTGACGCTGCGCGCCATCGAACGGCTCGGCGGCGAGGTGCTGGTCGCGGCGGCGGACGTCACCGACCGCGACGCCATGGCCGCGGTCGTCGAGGCCGCACGACTGCGCTTCGGCGAGGTCGACGGCTGGTTCCACGCCGCCGGGCTGCCGACCGCCGAGGTGGCCCGCTGGATCGACGTCACCGACCGGGCCGGATGGCGGGAGATCCTGGCCCCCAAGGTCACCGGTGCGCTGGTGCTGCGGGAGGTGTTCGCCGGCCGGCCGGAGGTCTTCGGCTGCATGGTCTCCTCCCTGTCGTCGGTCGTCGGCGGTGTCGGCTACGCCGGATACGCCGCCGCCAACCGGTTCCTCGACGCGCTCGCGCAACGCGACGCCGCCGAGGGGCACGCCGTGCTCAGCGTGGCCTGGGAGGGCTGGGCCTTCCCCGAGACCGCTCCCCCGGCCGGTGATCTCCGCTCCCGCAGCTGGCAGGAGGTGCGGCGGCTGGCCCTGACGCCCGAGGAGGGCGCCGAGGTCTTCGAGCTGACCCTGCGCGCCACGCCGTACTCCCGGCTGGCGGTGTCCACCGAGGAGCTCGACCGGCGGATCCAGCGCTGGTCCCGGCCCGCGGAGCCGGTGGCGCGGCCCGCCGCGGCGAGGCGGCCGCTGCACGGCGACGAACTGCGGCGCACGCTCGTGCGGTTGTGGTCCGAGGTGCTGCGCGCCGACATCGAGCGCTTCGACCAGAGCCTGTTCGACATGGGCGGCGACTCGCTGCTCGCCGTCCAGCTCGCCCAGCGGATCACGGACGAGCTGGGCACCCCGCTGAGCACCACGGACCTGCTGGAGAACCCGACGATCGACCACCTGCTGGCGCATCTGGACAAGGACGCGCCGGACGGCGGGGGCGGCCGGGACGACCGGGGCATGTCCGCTCAGCGCCAGGCACGGAGGGCCCGTGGCCGCGGCAATCGACGAAGGGGCTCAGACGGATGAACCAGGAGACGAGCATCGCCGTCGTCGGCATGGCGGGGCGCTTCCCCGGCAGCGACAGTCCGGACGCGTTCTGGACCGCCCTGGACGAGGGCAAGGAGGCGGTACGGGACTACTCCGACCTCGAACTGGAACGGGCGGGTGTGCCCCCGGCACTGCTGGCCGACCCGGACTACGTGAAACGCGGCTCCCACCTGCGGCACATCGACCAGTTCGACGCCGCCTTCTTCGGCTACACCGGCCGGGAGGCCGAGATCATGGATCCGCAGCAGCGGATCTTCCTGGAGATCTGCCAGGAGGCGCTGGAGGGCGCGGGGCACGCGCCGGGCACGTACAAGGGCGCGGTCGGCGTGTACGCGGGCACCCGCCGCAGCGGGTACGGCGACCTGCTGAACGGCCCCGAGTACGACAACGTCACCGACGAGTTCATCAAGGCGAGCAACGAGCCGGACGCCCTCGCCACGAAGACCGCCTACAAACTCGACTGCACGGGACCGGCGTTCACCGTCCAGACCTACTGCTCCAGCTCCCTGGTCGCCGTGCACCTGGCGTGCCGGCAACTGCTGGGCGGCGAGTGCGACATGGCGCTGGCGGGCGGTGTCGCGCTGCGCGTCCCGCAGCACACCGGATACCTCTGGCGCCCCGGCGGCACGCGCTCGGGTGACGGCCGCTGCCGCCCCTTCGACGCCGACGCCAACGGGCTGATCTTCGGCGACGGCGCCGGGGTCGTGGTCCTGCGCCCGCTGGAGGACGCCCTCGCCGACGGTGACACCGTCCTCGCGGTGATCCGCGGCTCCGCCCTCACCAACGACGGTGCGCAGCGCGCCGGTTACGCGGCTCCCGGCGTCGCCGGGCAGGCGCGCGCGGTACGCGAGGCGCTCGAAGCGGCGGAGGTCGACCCGGCCGACGTGTCGTACGTGGAGACCCACGGGGCCGGTACGCCGCTGGGTGACAGCGTCGAGATCAAGGCCCTGTCCCAGGCGTTCGCCACCGGACCCGCCAACGGGCGCGGCTACTGCGCCATCGGCTCGGTGAAGGCCAACGTCGGCCACCTGGACTGCGCCGCGGGCATCACCGGTCTGATCAAGACCGTCCTGGCGCTGCGCCACCGGCGGATCCCGGCGAGCCTCAACTTCCGCGTCCCCAACCCGGAGATCGGCCTCATCGACTCCCCCTTCTACGTCGCCGCCGAGTCGGCGGACTGGGAGCCGTCGGCGGGCCGCCCGCGGATCGCGGGGGTCAGCTCGCTGGGCATCGGCGGCACCAACGCCCATGTGGTGCTGCAGGAGGCCGCGGAGGTACCGGACGAACCCTCCCCCGCGCGACGGCACTTGTTCGTGCTGTCGGCCAAGAGCCCTGAGGCGCTGGACGAGGCGACCGTCGCCCTGCGCAGGCACCTGGACGACCACCCCGGACTCAACCCCGCCGATGTCGCGTTCACCCTCCAGCGCGGGCGGCAGGCGCACCGCTACCGCCGCATGCTGGTGGCCCGCGACCGCGTCGAGGCGGCCCGCGCGCTGCGCCGCGCCACGTACCGCGACGGCGACGCCATGGCCGGGGACGAGCCGCTGCTCTCCGGTGACGTGCTGGAGGACATGGGCAGCCGCTGGCTCGCGGGCCGGTCCGTCGACTGGAGCCTGATCTACCCCGGAGAGCGGCGGCGGCGGGTGCCGCTGCCGACGCATCCGATGCTGCGCAAGCGGTACTGGCCCGAGGCGCCGGCGGCTCCCGCCGAAGCGGCACCACCGCCGGTCCCGATGCCCGAACCGTCCCGGCCCGCGGCTCATGCCCCGTCCGAGTCCCCGTCCCCGTCCGTCGTAGACCCGAAGAGCGAGGAACAGTCCGTGGATCCCCTCCTGCCGGAACTCATCGCCATCGTCGCCGAGCGGTTCAAGGTCGCTCCGGAGGACCTGGACCCCGAGGTGCCCTTCCTGGAGCTGGGCGGCGACTCGATGATGCTGCTCAGCGTGCTGCCGGTGCTGGAGGATCGCTACGGCTGCAAGCTCTCGCTGCGGCAGTTCTTCGGGGAGTTCCAGACCCTGACCGAACTCGCGGACTACCTGCGGTCGCACGCGCCCGCCACCGCGCTCACCGCACCACCGGCTGACGCGCCCGCGGCCGCCGAGCCCCCGGCCGCACCGGTCGTCACACCGGTCGCCGCGTCGGTGACCACCCCGCTGCCGACCGCCGCGCCCGCGGGTGTCGACCCCGCGTCCATGTCCCAGCTCGAACGCCTCGCGATGGAGCAGTTGCGGGTGATGCAGCGGCAGTTGGAGCTGATGGCGGGCCAGGAGCAGCCCCCGCCGGTACCGCCGCAACCCCAGGTCCAGCTACGGCCCCAGCCCGTACAGGCGGCGCCCCGGCCCGCGGAGAAGCCCCGGGCGCCGCTCGCCCCCGGGAAGCGGGCCTCGGGCGCCGCACCGGCGGAGACCGCCAAGCGGGCCCGGTATCTGGAGACGCTGACCAAGCGGCACGGTGACCGCACCCGGCGCTCCAAGGAGTTCGCCCAGCGCTACCGGCCCAAGGTGTCGGACAGCAGGTCCACCATCGGATTCCGGCCCTCCACCAAGGAGTTGCTGTACCCGCTGGTCGCCGAGCGCGGGCGTGGCGCCCGGGTGTGGGACGTCGACGGCAACGAGTACGTCGATCTCACCATGGGCTTCGGCGTCCATCTCCTGGGCCACAACCCGCCGCTCGTCATGGACGCGCTGCGGGAGCGGATGGAGGAGGGCTTCGTCCTCGGCCCGCGTACCGAACTGGTCGAGGACGTGGCGGGCAGCATCCTCGAACTCACCGGCATGGACCGGGTCGCCTTCGTCAACACCGGCAGCGAGGCGGTGATCACCGCGCTGCGGCTGGCCCGCGCGGCCACCGGACGCGACAAGATCGTGCTGTTCTCCACCGGTTACCACGGCCACTCCGACGGGGTGCTCGCCTCACCCCGCTACGACAACGGCCGGTTGCGCTCGCAGCCCATCGCCGTGGGCATCTCGCCGAGCGCGGTGGAGAGCGTGTACGTGCTGGAGTTCGGCTCGGCCGAGGCGCTGGACTTCATCCACAAGCACGGCTCGGAGCTTGCCGCGGTCGTCACCGAGCCGGTCACCACCAGGCACCCCGGTGAGCAGGACCCCGGCTTCCTGCACCGGCTGCGCGAACTCACCACGGCCCACGGCGTACTGCTGATGTTCGACGAGATGGTGACCGGCTTCCGCTGCCATCCCGGCGGCGTCCAGGGCCTGTTGGGCATCGAGGCGGACCTGGTGACGTACGGGAAGGTCATCGGCGGCGGAATGCCGCTGGGAGTGATCGCCGGGCGCGGTGGTGTGATGGACGCGATCGACGGCGGTGTCTGGAACTTCGGCGACACCTCGTACCCGGCCGTCGAGTCCACCTTCTTCGGCGGCACCTTCAACCAGCACCCGCTGTCGATGGTCGCCTCCAAGGCGGTGCTGGACCATCTGCGTGCCGAGGGGCCCGCGCTGCAGGAGGGGCTGAACCGCAGGACGGCGGAGTTCGTGGACCTGCTCAACCAGGATCTGCGGGAGTTCGAGGCGCCGATCGAGATCCGCCGGTTCTCGTCGCTGTTCCGGTTCGAGCACGACGCGAACGTCGACCTCTTCTACACCAACCTCGTCGACCGCGGTGTGTTCATGTGGGAGTGGCGCAACTGCTTCCTGTCGACCGCGCACGAGCAGGCCGATCTCGACCATGTGCGCGAGGCCGTACGCGACACGATCCGGGAGATGCGGGAGAACGGCGTCCTGGACAGGGCGAGCGGTGTCTCCCGCGGGCGTGGCGCGGCACCGGCGGCGACCGGGGTGTCCCCGACGGCCGCGAGCATGGCGGCACTTGAGGGCCCGGCGCCGGTGGCGGCGCCCGCCGCCCCGGCGCGGGCGCGGGCGCGGGCGAGTCTGGCGCAGAAGCAGCTGTGGGCGCTGGCCCAGACCGGGACCGACGGTTCGCTGGCGTACAACCTGTCGACCGCGCTGTGGCTGGAGGGGCCGGTCGACCCGGCCGCGCTGCGCACCGCCGTCCGGGCGCTGGTGGCCCGGCACGAGTCGCTGCGGACCACCTTCAGCCCGGACGGCGAGACGCTGGTCGTCCGCGACAGCGACGGGGACGCTCTCGACGAGGTGTTCGAGGAGAGCGCCTGCGACAGCGAGCGACGGCTGACCGAGCTCCTCGACGCCGAGGCCGACCGCCCCTTCGACCTGGAGCGCGGCCCGGTCTTCCGGGTCCGGCTGGTGCGGACCGCCCCCGAGCGGCATCTGCTGCTGCTGGTCGTGCACCACAGCGTCGCCGACGGCTGGTCCACCACCACGGTGCTGCGCGACCTGTTCGCGCTGTACGAGGCGGGCGGGTCCGCGGCCGCCGCCGCGCTGCCGCCCGCCGTCCCCTTCCGTTCCTTCCTCGACTGGCAGGAGGAGGCCCGTACCGGCGCCGAGGCGGCCGGGCACCGCGACTACTGGCACGCGGTCCTGGACGGCGCGCCGGAGCTGCGGCTGCCCGTGGTCCGCGCGACGGGCACCCCGCCGTACCGGGCGTCCCGGCACAGCGTGACCGTCGACAGCGGCCTGGCCCGGCGGCTGCGCGAGGGCGCCGCCGCCGGCGGCGTGACGGTCTTCGCGTACCTGGTGTCGGTGTGGGCGGCGACGCTGCACCGGCTGACCGGGCAGGACGACGTGGTGCTGCCGGTCGCCGCGGCGCGGCGGGCACCGCAGTTCGACGAGGTCGTCGGCTACTGCACCAATGTGCTGCCGCTACGGGTGCGCCCGGCCGGTGACCGCAGTGTCGCCGCGCTCCTCACCGAGGTGCAGGAGCGGCTGCTCGACGCGCTGGAGCACCAGAACCACCCGTTCGCGGAGCTGGTGGCCGATCTCGGCGGCGCCGCGGGCGAGTTGCGCAGCGACCTGCTCGGCACCTCGATCGCCTTCGACCGCGAGTTGGCTCCGCCGAGCCTGCCGGGGGTGCGCGTCACGGAGGCGGCGGCCCTCCCGATCCGCTACGCGGCGTACGCGGTGGCGGTCAACATCCTGGAGACGGCCGAGGGTTACCGGTTCGACTTCGACATCGCCGACGACCTGTTCGCGGCGGAGCTGACCGAGCGACTGCCGTACTACTACCTGACGCTGCTGCGCGCCATGCTCGACGACACCGGGCGGCCGCTGGACGCGCTGGACCACCTGACGGACAACGACCGGCACGAACTGCTGTCGTACGGCGAGGGGGCGGACACCGAGGGGACGACGGCGGGCCCGGTCTGGGCGCTGCTGGCCGACCAGGCCGCGAAGGCACCCGACGCGACGGCCCTGCGCTGCGGCGACCGGGTCGTCACCCGGGCCGAACTGGAGGCGGGCACCGACCGGTTGGCGCGTGCCCTCCGCGACACGTACGACGTGGGCGCGGGCGCGCTGGTCGGCATCGATCTGGCGGACCCGGTCGACCGGGTCGAGGCGGCCCTCGCGGTGTGGAAGAGCGGCGCGGGCTTCGTGACGCATGCGCCGGACGCGGCGGGTACGGCGGGCGGCGGGCAGAGCGCGCAAGCAGCGCTCGCGGCGGTGTTCAGCGACCGGGAGGCGCCCGCGGTCACCCGCGTGCCGTGGCTCTCCTTCGCGGAGCTGCGTGCGGCGGCGGCCCGGCAGGAACCGGTCGCCCCGGCACCCACCGAGCCGGCGGGACCGGCCTACGCCGTACTCGCCGAGGGCGACCCGGCCGACGGCGACCCCGGCCCGGCCTCCCATACGGGCACCGGCACCGGCCCGCTGGCCTGGGTCACCGACCACACCTCCGTACGCGATGTGGCACTGGCCGAGGCGGAGTTGCTGGCCCTGGACGCGGACGCGGTGCTGTTCCAGACGGCCGTCGGGGCGGAGGTGCCCGCGTGGCGTTTCGTGACGCCGCTGCTGCGCGGCGCCGAGCTGCGGCTGCCGACCGGCTCCGCACCGCTGACCGACGCGGCCCTGGACGAGGGCGGCTCCGACGTCACCGTGCTGGAAGTGGACGTCCCCGGGCTGGTCCTGCTGGTCGACGCGGCCGACGCCGCGGGCACCGCGCCCGCCTTCCCGGCGCTGCGCCAGGTGCTGGTCCGCGGTCTGGTCGACCCGGCGCTGGCCGCACGCTGGTCCCGGCACTACCCGGCGGTCGCGCTGCACGGCTCGTACCAGACCGCCCGTACGGCGGGTCCGGCGTTCCATCACAGCCGTGTCCCGGGGCAGGACGTACCCGCGGCCGGGCCGACGGTACGCGCCGTGCCGCGCTCCCGGGTGTCGGTCCGTGACAGTGCGCTGCGGCCCTGCCCGCCCGGTGTGCTGGGCGAGCTGTGCGTGGAGGGCGCGGCCGTCTCGTCGGCGGCGCCGTACCGGACCGGGCTGCCCGCGCGGTGGCTGGACCGGGACGTTCTCGACGTGGTGGGCGGCGAGGCGGAGTCGGCGCCGGCGGCGCCCGCCGCGGGTGAGACGGCGACGACCGGCTCGGCGCAGGCCGACAGGGCGGCGCAGGTGGTCATGAAGCACGTACGGGAGCTGCTCGGGCTCGAACAGGTCGGCCCCGAGGACGACTTCTTCGCGCTCGGCGGCAACTCCATCTCCGCGGTGCAGCTCGCCCAGCGGGTCCGCAAGGAGATCGACGTGGAGCGCCCGGTGCGCATGGTGTTCGAGAACCGTCCGCTGGGGGCGCTGGCGCAGGCCCTGGCCGCCCGCGCGGCCCGCTGAGAAACCGAGTCCCGGCCGGGCGGTCAGCGCCCGGCCGGGACTCGTGCGTGCGGTTCCCTCAGCGTACGGCCGCGGCCGTACGCAGCCGGGCGCCGGTGGCGGAGACGGTCTCCAGGGACGCGGCCAGGAAGGCCGGGTCGACACCGGTCGGCACCCGGATGTGGCGGGCGTCCGCGGGGTGGTAGTTGGCGCCCGTGGTGATGACGAGCCGGTGCTCGGCCATCAGGACGTCCGCGAGGACCTCCGTGTCGGGCACCTGGGGATCGGCCCACACATGCGTGCCGCCCTGCGCGGCCAGCACCCCGACGCCGTTGGCCCGCGCCCAGTCCAGCACCAACGCGCGGCCCGCCCGCACCCGTTCGGCCAGCGGCCCGTTGCCGAGCGCGCACAACTGCGCGGCCTGGTTCTGGGCGCGGGTCGACACCGCGATGCGCTCCCATTCCATCCGCCCGGTGAGCAGGGCGACTTCGTCCGGGTGTGTGGTGATCCAGCCGACGCGCAGCCCGGGCGCCCCGTAGTTCTTGGAGAAGCTGTTGAGGCCGTACACGCTCCGCCAGTCCTCCACCAGGGCCAGCGGCGCGGCCAGCGCGGCGGAATCGTGCACAAAGGAGTCGTAGACCAGATCCAGCACCAGGGTGAAGCCGAGGCGGCGCTGCGCGGCGAACAGCGAGCGCGCCTCCTCCTCGTCCAGGCAGGCACCGGTCGGGTTGTGCGGGGTGTTGAGGTAGAGCACATCGGACGGGCCGAGGCCGAGGGTGGTCCAGGAGCGTTCGCCGATCAGCGTCGGCCAGTCCAGGACGAGGAGTTCCAGGCCCGCGGCCCGCAACAGGTCGGCCACGCTGAGCAGTACGGGTCCGCTGCACACCGCGCGCCGCACACCGCTGCCGGTGAGGCGGCGGGCGACGAGGCCGAGCCCGTCGAAGGCCCCGTTGGTGACGAGCAGCGAGTCGGCGCCGACGGCGACGCCCTGGCCCCGTTCCCGCAGGCGCAGTGCCTCCAGGAGTTCGTCGGTGCCCTGGCTCGCGGCGTACTGCCCGTCCACCTCCCAGCCGGGTGACCGCAGTTCGGGTGCGGCGGGCCAGACGGGAACGTTCTCGGCGAGGATCCGCCACGGCTCCCGCGGCGACCGCGCCACCTCGGCGAGTCGCCGTCCCAGCGGCGTCAGGCTCATTCCCCCGCGCCTTCGCCGCGGGTACCGCCCGGGTGGCCGGGGGCGCCGGTGTTCCGGGTCAGCAGATAGCCGATCTCCAGGCCGGTGGAGTCCACCCGCGGGTCGGCCACCCGGCGGGAGACCACGGTGGCCCCGGCGTCGGCGAACAGGTCCTGCCAGAACGCGTCGGTCTCCAGGCGCTGTTCGGTGAGGACGTGCAGCAGGTAGTACGGGTTGTAGTACGCCTGGCCGAGACCGTGCCGCATGACGGCCGGGTCGGCGGGGCGGTGGTCCACCTCGACCACCGCAAGATGGCCGCCCTGCCGCAGGGCGCCGCGGACCAGGCCCACCACGGCGGCGCGGCCCTCCTGTTCCAGGATCTCCTGGAGGAGGAAGGCGGCCACGAACATCCGCGAGGGGTCGGGCTCCGCACCGGGCGCCGCCCCGTGTTCGGCCACGTAGTCCGTGGCGCCGGAGCGCACGAAGCGCACCCCCGGCGCGGTCGGCTCCTCCGGTGCGAACGGGTCGACGCCCAGGCCGGTGAGCCGATCGGACTCGGTGACGAGGCTGGTGAGGAAGGTGCCGTCGCCGCAGCCGAGGTCCACGAGCGAGGCGGGCGCGGCGGGCAGGTCGGACATCAGGTCGCGGACCAGCGGCAGCGCGTCGAAGGCGCTCATCCCGCAGCTCCCGACGCCCACCATCCGCCCGTCGCGGCTGGCGTACCCCTTGCCCTGCAGGACGTCGGTGATCTGCTGGAACGTCTGCGCGTAGCCGCCGACCAGCAGCTCGTACCAGGGCCGGTACGGGGCGAGTTGGCGGCCCTTGCCGGTCAGGCTCACGGTGTCGCCGCTGAGGGCTACGTAGTTCTCGTTGGCCAGATAGCGCAGGAATCCGCTGGTGCGCGCCACGTCGAGTTCGAGGGCGTCGGCCACGTCCCGCACCGGCCGCGGGCCGTCGGCTATTCGCTCGTAGATCCCGCTGCTGAAGAGGTGGTAGAGGCCCTGCGCCAGGGCGAATCCCCGTACCGGCTGCAGTGCGTCGATGAGTTGGAGCTCGAATCCGTCGTCCATCATTTCTCCTCGTCGGGTGCGCCGGTGGCGGCCATGGGCTGGAAGTCGATACGGACGATCTCGAGGTCGCAGGTGTGGCGCAGCAGCGATCTGAAGCGTCCGGCGCGCTGTTCCGACCGGGTGCTGACCCGGACGAACGGGCGGCTCACGCCCTGCCAGTCGACGACCCGGGAGTCGGCCGCGGTGACGAACACGCACTCCTCACGGAAGTCCTCCTCGGCGAGGAGTGCGCGCACCCGCTTCTCCATCGCGTCGCGCTCCTCGCCCCGCATGCCGTAGAACTCGATGGTCGGCACGGGTTCCCCCTTTTCGTTCGTGTCGCTCTTCGTTCGTGTCGCTCTTCGTTCGTGTCGCTCTAGTGGTGGCCGCCGCTTTCCAGGAGCGCTCTGGCCTGCCGTCTGTCGGCCTTTCCGTTGACGGTGGACGGCAGTTCCGCGAGCCACCGGAATCTGCCCGGGACCATGTAGTCGGGCAGCCGGGCGGCGAGGTGGTCCCGTACGGCGGTCAGCGCCGGGGGCGCCGCGTCGGCGGTGGCGCACACGCAGCCCAGCGACTCCGCCCCGGCCAGCGTGAAGGTGGTGGCGATGGCGCCGGTGACACCGGGCAGGCCGGTCAGCGCGGACTCCACCTCGCCCAGTTCGATGCGGTGGCCGCGCACCTTGACCTGGTCGTCCTGGCGGCCGATGTGCGTCAGGACGCCGTCGCCGTCGTCCCGCACCAGGTCCCCGGTGCGGTAGTACACCGTGCCGGTATCGGGCTCCGCGGCGAAGCGTTCCGCGGTCAGGTCGGGGCGGTTGAGGTAGCCGCCGGTGACCTGGGGTCCGGCGAGCAGCAGTTCGCCCGTGATGGCGGCGGCGCCCCGCTCGTCGACGACCCGGGCCCGGAAGCCCGGCAGGGGCCGGCCGATCACCGACCGGGTGCCCGCGATGTCGGCGGCGGTCAGCCGGTGGTGGGTGGCGTGCACCGTGGTCTCGGTGATGCCGTACATGTTGACCAGCGCGGGCCGGTCGAGCCCGTGCGCCTCGGTCCACGCCGCCAGTGAGGAGGGGTGCAGCCGCTCCCCGCCGAACACCACGTAGCGCAGGGCGTGTTCCGCGGGCGCCTCGGCCAGCAGCGGGGCCAGCACACCGAAGGCCGTGGGCGTCTGGTTGAGTACGGTGATCCCTTCGCGCCGGATCAGGTCCGCGCACTCCTCGGGGTCCCGCGTCTGCATCCGGTCGGGGACGTGCAGTGCGCCGCCGTACAGCAGGGCGCCCCAGATCTCCCACACCGAGAAGTCGAAGGCGATGGCGTGGTAGAGCAGCCAGCGGTCGTCGGGGCCGAAGTCGAACAGCGGGCGGGTGGCGGCGAAGAGGGCGAGGACGTTGCGGTGGCTGACGGCTGTGCCCTTGGGGCGGCCGGTGGTGCCCGAGGTGTAGATGACATACGCCGTGCCGTCGGGCACCCGGGCCGCGGCCTCGCCCGCCAGGCTCCGCAGCCGGGTCGTCGCCGTCGGCGCGACGCCGCCCCCGGTGCCGTCGGCCGCCCCGGCGCCGTCGGCGTCCTCGACCAGGACGGCGGGCCGCGCGTCCGAGAGGATGAGGCCCTCCCGTTCGGGGACGGCCGGTTCGTTCAGCGGCAGATACGCGGCGCCGGACGCGAGGATGCCCAGCAGCACCACCAGCAGTTCGGCGCGCGGTGCCATCCGTACCGCGACCGTGCGGCCGGGCCCCACGCCGTGGCGGCGTAAGAGCTCGGCCGTCTCCCGTGCCCTGTCGGCCAGTTCGCCGTAGGTGAGCCGCTCCTTGTCGTCGGCGACGGCCACGGCGTCCGGCGCCGACCGCGCGACGGCGGCGAACGCCGCGAAGAGCGATCCGGAGGACTCCGCGGTCGGTGTGTCGGCGGGGTGTGTCATGTCGCGGCTCTCGTTCCGTCGTCGCTAGCGGGTGGGGCGGTCCGGGCCGGGGCTGAGCAGTGGCGCCAGATGGGCGGCGATACGGCGCAGCGGCGCCGGTGCGGTCATCTCGACGTGGTGCGCGTCGACGCCGTAGGCGGTGAGCTGTCCGCCGACGTACGGGCGGGCGCAGGTCAGCGGGTCGGGTGGGGCGGCGGGGTCGGTCGGCGCGGACGCGGGGGCGCGGTCGGCCTCCGCCGTGAAGAGTTGGACGTCGCCGGGGAAGACGCGCGGCTGGTGCGCGGCGAGCAGGCGGGCGGTGTGCAGGTAGGCGTCGATCACCCGGTCGACCGCCGCCTCGCTCAGCGACGCGAGCGGTCCTTCGGGGCGGCGGGCCCAGTCGCGCAGCGTGTCCCGGGTGACGTCGCCTTCGGGGGCGCCCAGTTCCTCGGCGAAGTTCCGCAGCAGTGCCGGTTCGTCGAGCGCGGCCTGCTCCGGTGGCGTCAGATACGAGTCCAGCAGGGCCACGAGCGCGACGTCCTCACCCTCCTCCCGCAGGCGTACGGCGAGTTCATGGGCCAGCACGCCGCCGGCCGACCAGCCGAGCAGTTGGTAGGGGCCGTTGCCGCACACCGCCCGGATGGCGTCCAGGCAGCGCCGTACCAACTCCTCCAGCGAGCGGGGCAGTTCGTCGGACGACGTGAGTCCCGGCACTTGGAGGCCGTAGACCGGCTGGTCGGTGTCGAGGTGTTCCAGCAGACCGGCGTAGCCCCAGCTCAGCCCCGACGCGGGCGCGACGCAGAACAGCGGCGGCCGGGAGCCGCCCGTACGCAACGGCAGCAGTACGTCGAGGGAGTCGTCCTCCCTGCCGTCGGCCAGTTGGGTGGCGAGGGCGGCGGGGGTGGGTGCTTCGAACAGTGCCCGCAGCGGGATACGAAAGCCCAGCACCGCCTGCACCCGGCTCACCAACCGCGTCGCCAACAGCGAATGCCCACCCAGATGGAAGAAGTTGTCCTCAGGACCCACCCGACCCCGACCCAGCACCTCACCGAACAACCCACACAACACATGCTCGAACGGCGTCCGCGCCGCCCGCACGACCCCCGACACCACCACCGGCTCCGGCAACGCCCGACGATCCAACTTCCCGTTCACCGTCAACGGCATCACCCCCACCGCCACAAACACCGACGGCACCATATGCACCGGCACACTCAACCCCACGAACCGGCGCAACTCCTCCACGCCCACGGAGACACCCGGCTCCGGCACGAAATACGCCACCAACTGCGCACTCCCCGCCACCTCCCGCACCACCACCGCCACCTGCGCCACCCCCACATGACGCGACAACACCACCTCCACCTCACCAGGCTCGATCCGATACCCCCGAATCTTCACCTGGTCATCCACACGCCCCCAGAACTCCAACTCCCCATCCCCCCGCAACCGCCCCCGATCCCCCGTCCGATACATCCGACCCCCGGAGGGCTCGTACGGGCAGGGCAGGAAGGCTTCCGCGGTCAGTTGGGGCTGGTTGAGGTAGCCCCGGGCCAGACCCGCGCCGGTGATGTAGAGGTCGCCCACCACGCCGCGCGGCACCGGGCGGAGGCGGTCGTCGAGGACCAGCGTCCGGGTGTGGGCGATCGGGCGTCCGATGGGGACGGCACCGGACGGCAGCGGGTCCCCGGGCGCGATGCGGTGGACGACGCAGCCGACGGTGGTCTCCGTCGGGCCGTACTCGTTGAGGATCGCCACCTCGGGGTGGCGGGCCCGCCAGCGGACCAGCTGCTCGCCGGTGAGGGCTTCGCCGCCCACGATCAATTCGCTGCTGGGGCTGCGCAGTTCACCGTCGAGGTCCAGGATCTCCAGATGACCCGGTGTGACCTTCCCGAAGGCCGCGCCGTCGGGATACGCCGCCCCCGGGACCGGCACCAGGACCCGGCCGCCGAGCGCGAGAGTGCCGAGCAGTGCGTTCACGGTGAGGTCGAAGGCGAAGGAGGAGTGCAGCACCGCGCTGTCCCGCATGCCGGGGTAGGCGTGTCGGCACCACAGCAAGTAGCTGGTCAGCTGGGCGTGTTCGGTCTGCACGCCCTTGGGCCTTCCGGTCGAGCCCGAGGTGTAGATGAGATACGCCAGGTGGTGCGGCTGCACGGGCTCCCGGGGGACGCCGCCTCCGTCGAACCGGTCGTCGCCCGATCCGTCGCCCGACCCCTCACCCGGTCCGTCGCCCGTTCCGTTGACGATCTCGTCGACGAACAGCCGCGGTACGGCCGTCGCGGGCAGTCGGTCGAGGACCGTACGGTCGGTCAGCAGGCACATCGGCTCGGCGTCGTCGAGCAGGTAGCCGAGTCGCTCCGCCGGGTAGGCGGTGTCCAGCGGCAGATAGGCGGCGCCGCTGATCAGTACGGCGAGGACCGCGATGACCAGCTCGGGCGAGCGGGGCAGCGCGAGCGCCACGATCCGCTCGGGACCTGCGCCACGTGCCACGAGGCGGGCGGCCAGGCGCCGGGCCCGCCGGTCCAGCTCCGCGTAGTCGAGGACGGTGTCGCCGCAGACGAGGGCGGGGGCGTGCGGGGTGGCGGCGACCTGCTGCGCGAAGAGCCGGGGCATGGTCAGGGTGAGGTCCAGCGGGTACGGTGCCGGCGGGTGCGCCAGTGCCGCCTCGCGCTCCTCGGGACTGAGGACGTCGATGTCGGCGACGGGGGCGGCCGGGTCGGCGGCGACGGCGGCCAGCACCCGTTCCAGGCGTGCCGTGATCTCCCGCGCGGTGGTCTCGTCGAACAGGTCGGCGGCGTATCCGAGGGTTCCGCGGATGCCCGCGGGGGCGCCGTCGACGTCGGTGGTCTCGGCAAGGTCGAGCTGGAGGTCGAACTTCACGGCCCCGGTGTCCGGCGGCTCCTCGGAGACCGTAAGGCCCGGCAGTTCCATGGCGTCCAGGCCGCCTCGGACGCCCGCCTCGCTGGTGAACACCACCATGACCTGGAACAGCGGGTGCACGGCGAGCGAGCGGTCGGGGTTGAGCCGGTCCACGATCTGCTCGAACGGCAGGTCCTGGTGCTGATGTGCCCGCAGATGGGTCTCCCGGACCCGGCGGACGAGTTCCTCGAAGGTGACGTTCCCGCTGAGGTCGGTGCGCAGGACCAGGGTGTTGACGAAGAAGCCGATCAGATCGTCCAGTGCCTCGTCGGTCCGTCCGGCGACCGGGGTGCCCAGCGGGATGTCCTCACCGGCGCCGAGCCGGTGGAGCAGCGTGGCGAAGGCGCCCTGCAGCACCATGAACAAGGTGGCGTTCTGCCGCCTGGCCACGTCGGCGAGCGCGCGGTGCAGCTCGGCGGGGATCTCGAACGGGATGTCGCCGCCCCGGTGGCTCTGCCGGGCGGGACGGGGGTGGTCGTAGGGCAGCGGCAACTGGGCGGGCAGTCCGTCCAACGCCCCTGTCCAGTAGTCCAGTTGGCGGTGGAAGAGGCTGTCGGGGTCGTCGCTCTCCCCCAGCAGGCGGCGCTGCCACACCGTGTAGTCGGCGTAGTGCACCGGCAGCGGCGCCCAGTCGGGCGCGGTGCCCGCCAGCCGGGCACGGTAGGCCGTGGCGAGGTCGCGGGCCAGCGGCTCCATCGACCATCCGTCGGCGGCGATGTGGTGCAGCACCAGCAGCAGTACGTGCTCGGTCGGAGCCACCGTGAACAGGTGGCATCTGAGCGGGAGTTCGGAGGTGAGGTCGAATCCGTGCCGGGCGGCCCCGGCGACCGCGGCGGGCAGTTCGGCCGCGGTGGTGCGTACCTCCGTCAGCCGGGGCCGGGCCTCCTCGGCGGCCACCACCCGCTGGTGGGGGGTGCCGTGCGGGGCGGGGAACAGCGTCCGCAGGGTCTCGTGGCGTGCGACGAGGTCGTCCAGTGCCGCCGACAGCGCGGTGGTGTCGAGTGCACCGGTCAGCCGCAGCGCGACGGGGATGTTGTACGCGGGGCCGGTGCCTTCGAGCTGGTTGAGGAACCACAGGCGCTGCTGGGCGTACGACAGCGGGGGCCGCTCCGACCGCGGCGCCGGCTCCAGGACCGGCCGCTCGGGCCCTTCCTGGGTGAGGTGGGTGGCGAGGGCGGCGGGGGTGGGTGCTTCGAACAGTGCCCGCAGCGGGATACGGAACCCCAGCACCGCCTGCACCCGGCTCACCAACCGCGTCGCCAACAGCGAATGCCCACCCAGATGGAAGAAGTTGTCCTCAGGGCCCACCCGGCCCTGTCCCAGCACCTCACCGAACAACTCACACAACACATGCTCGAACGGCGTCCGCGCCGCCCGCTCGACCCCCGACACCACCACCGGCTCCGGCAACGCCCGACGATCCAACTTCCCATTCACCGTCAACGGCATCACCCCCACCGCCACAAACACCGACGGCACCATATGCACCGGCACACTCAACCCCACGAACCGGCGCAACTCCTCCACGCCCACGGAGACACCCGGCTCCGGCACGAAATACGCCACCAACTGCGCACTCCCCGCCACCTCCCGCACCACCACCGCCACCTGCGCCACCCTCACATGACGCGACAACACCACCTCCACCTCACCAGGCTCGATCCGAAACCCCCGAATCTTCACCTGATCATCCACACGCCCCCAGAACTCCAACTCCCCATCCCCCCGCAACCGCCCCCGATCCCCCGTCCGATACATCCGACCCCCTGGCCGGTCGGTGAAGGGGTCGGCGACGAACCGCTCGGCGGTCAGCTTCGGGTCGGTGTACCCCCGGGCGACTCCGGAGCCGCCCAGATAGATCTCGCCGACGAAGGTGGGCGGCAGCAGGCGGCGCCGGCCGTCGAGGACGTACATCCGGGTGCCGCCGGTGGCCCGTCCGGCGACGGCGTCCGCCGACTCGCGGACGTGGACGGCGGTCGATTCGATGGTGCACTCGGTGGCGCCGTACACGTTGAAGGCGTGCAGGCCGGGCGCGGCGCGCAGCGCCTGCCACAGCCGCCGCGAGCAGCTCTCGCCGCCGAAGATGACGAGCCGCGGCGGATACGGGCGCTCCAGCAGCCCGCTGTCGACCAGCGCGTCGAGCTGGCTGGTGGAGCAGTCCAGGATCTGCACCGCGGTGTCGGGGTCCTCGGCGCGGGCCAGCAGCCGGGGCAGGTCCTGCCGCTCCTCGTCGTCGATCATCAGCAGCCGGTGCCCGAACACCAGCATGCCGAGCACCTGGTTGATGAAGACGTCGAAGCTCACGGCGGCCAGACCCGCCACGTTCAGCCGGACGCCGGGGTCCAACTCCCCGTACATCGCGGCGAGATGGCTGGTGGCGTGGACGACCAGACCGCGGTGCTCGATGAGTACGCCCTTGGGGCGGCCGGTGGAGCCCGAGGTGAAGACGGCGTAGGCGAGGGCGTCGGCGCGCGGGAGCGGCGGCGGGGCGGTCGCTCCGGTGGCCGCGGCGGCGTCGAGTGCGGCGACCGTCACGGCCGCGGGCGCCCCGTCGGGCGGCTCGCCGTCGGTCACCAGGAGCGCGGCGCCGGAGTCGGTGAGCAGGACGCGCTGGCGCTCCTCCGGCTGGGTCGGGTCGAGCAGGACGAAGGAGCCCCCGGCCCGCCAGACGGCGAGCATCATCACCACCAGCGCGGCGGTGCGCGGCAGCCGGATGCCGACGACCACGTCGTCGGTCACGCCGCGTGCCGCCAGCGCCGTGGCCCACCGCCCGGCCAGCGCGTGGGCCTCCCGGAACGTCAGCCGTTCGGTGTCGGACCGCAGCGCCTCGCGGTCGGGGTGGGCCAGGGCGGTCGTCTCGAAGAGTTCCCACACGGTCTGCGGGCCGCCCGCGTCGGCGCGCCCGACCGCCGGTCCCTCGCCGAGCCGCAGGACCTGCTCCCGCTCGGCCGCGGAGAGCAGTTCGAGGTCGCCGACGGGCGTGCCGGGGTTCTGGCACAGGTGCCGCAGCAGCGTCGCGTACCCGGCCGCCATCCGGTCCATGGCCGGACGCGAGAACCGCCGTGTGCTGTACGTGATCTCACCGGTCGTCAGGTTCCCACGCCGCAGGCCGAGGGTGAGGTCGAAGTGGCTGACGTCGAGTTCGACGGGGACCTCGGTGACATCGAGTCCGGCCAGCCCCCAGGTGTCCGCGAGGTCGGCGGTCTCGTAGACCATGCTCATCCGGAAGAGCGGGTTGCGCCCGGGCTCGCGGTCGGGCTGTACGGCGTCCACGACCGCGTCGAAGGGGATCTCCTGGAACTCCAGCGCGTCGTACACCGCGTCGCCGGTACGGGCCAGCACGTCCTCGAAGGTCAGGTCGGGGGTGATCTCGCAGCGCACGACGACCGTGTTGGAGAAGAAGCCGATGACGCCGTACGACGCGGGGTCGGAGCGTCCGGCGACGGGAATCCCGACGACCACGTCGGTCATGCCCGTCCATCGGTGCAGCAGCACCAGGTAGGCGGCGAGGAAGCCGGGGAAGGCACCGGCCCCCTGGCGGGCGCACAGCTCCTCCAGCGCCCGGACACCGTCCTCGTCGAGGGTCAGCGGGACGCTGTCCCCGGCGGCGTCGCTCTCGTCCGGGGCGCCGTCCTCGGGTAACGCGGTCGCCTCGATCCCCGTCAACCGGCCCTTCCAGTAGGCGAGTCCGTCGGCGTAGCCGGGCTGCGACTCCGGCGCCGCGCAGTGGTCGGCGTACTGCGGCGCGGCGGGGGCGTCGAGGAACACCAGCGGGTCGGCGTACGCGAGGTCCAGCTCGCGCGAGAACACGCTGGAGGAGACCTCGTCCATGACGATGTGGTGGAAGGCGAAGGCCACCAGGTGGGCGTCGGGCGCCACTTCGATCACATGGCAGCGCCACAGCGGGCCCGCGGTGAGCGAGAAGGGGACCGCGCCGAGACGGCGGATCTCGGCCAGCGCCCAGTCCTCGCGCTCCCCGCGCGTGGCGCCCCGGGCGTCGGTGACGTCGGCCCGCACCCGGTGGCACGCCTCGATGCCGTGCACCCGCTGGACGACGTCGCCGTCCCTCTCCTCGAAGGTGGTGCGCAGCGACTCGTGCCGCCACTGCAACGCGCCCAGCGCCGCGTCGAGTTGCTTGGTGTCGAGCCCGCCGCGTACGGACAGCGCGCCGGGGACGTTGTAGACGGCGCTGTCCGGGTCCAGTGACCACAGGAAGAAGAGCCGGCGCTGCGCCGACGAGGCCCGAACCACACGTCCACCGACTGCCCCAAGGGGATCAGTCGCCTCTGGCGTCTCGTTGGCAACCACCATCCCAGGTTCGCCGGAACTCCCGGTGCGGCGCAAGCTTTTTCGGGGATTCGGTGAATACCAATCGACCCTTGTGTTCAACCGCCCCATTGTGTATAGGAACTCACGCCGGGTAAGCCCGCCATCGAGGTATGGTAACGTGCGAGAGGCGGGGAGCCGGCGATCCGGTACGGCTCTCATACGGGGTGCGATACGGGATGTGACACGGGGGCGACGTGCGTAGCTGGATCCGGAATTTTCATTCCTCCCCCACAACCGGAATGCGCCTTCTCTGTCTTCCTCACGCGGGCGCCGGCGCGTCCACGTATCACCAACTGTCAGCAAAGCTCGCGGATACCGCCGAGGTGCTGTGCGCGCAGTACCCGGGCCGCCAGGACCGGATCTCCGAGCCCTGCCCCGACACCGTCGAGGCACTGGCCGACGGCGTGTACAGCGCACTCTCCCCGCACGACACCCGCCCGCTCACCGTCTTCGGGCACAGCATGGGCGCCCTGATCGGGTACGAGATCGTCCGCCGTCTCGAAGCGGAAGGCCGCCCGGTAACCGCGCTCTTCGCCTCGGCCAGACAGGCCCCGTCACAGCTCTCGCCGCCCTTCGGCGGGCTGGACCCGACCTTCCCCACAGATGCGTGGATTCTCGCCAAAATGGGCGAGCTGGACGGCACCGACGCCGACATCCTGGGAAACGCCGAAGCACTCGAATTCATGCTGCCCGCATTGCGGTCGGATTTTCGTGCGGTTTACTCCTATGCCCGGCAACCGGCCGCGCAACTGCGCTGCCGCATTGTCGCCCTGGTCGGCGACAGCGACCCCGACGTCTCCGTCGCCGATGCCCGGGCATGGCGCAACGAGACCACCGGCCCCTTCACCCTCCATGTCGTCCCGGGCGGCCATTTCCACCTCACCGACACCCCGGCCACGGTCGCCGACCTCCTCCGCGGCACCCTCACCGCCGCCGGTGGTGGGCACGTGAAGGAAAGCTGCGACCGCGGTTAAGAAATCCTCGATGGACCAGGAAAGGTCTTGTCGGCGAGGCTTCTGATCGGCCCGGGTGCCGGACGGCACCTGCGGGAACGACGGGAGCCGTGCGCGTTGAAGTCGCTGGTCAAGAAGAAGGCGGAGCCGGGTCTCTGGCTGATGGACGTGCCGGAGCCGGTCATCGGGCCCGGGGACGTACTGATCAAGGTGCAGCGCACCGGGATCTGCGGCACCGACCTGCACATCCGGGCCTGGGACGGCTGGGCGCAGCAGACGATCAACACCCCGCTCGTGCTCGGTCACGAGTTCGTCGGCGAGGTCGTCGACGTCGGCCGTGACGTCGCCGACATCACGGCGGGCGACCGGGTCAGCGGTGAGGGGCACCTGGTGTGCGGCAAGTGCCGCAACTGTCTGGCCGGGCGCCGCCACCTGTGCCGTGCCACGATCGGTCTCGGTGTCGGCCGCGACGGCGCGTTCGCCGAGTACGTGGCGCTGCCCGCGTCGAACGTGTGGGTGCACCGCGTCCCGGTCGACCTCGACGTCGCCGCGATCTTCGACCCGTTCGGCAACGCCGTGCACACCACGCTGTCCTTCCCGCTGGTCGGCGAGGACGTCCTGATCACCGGGGCCGGGCCGATCGGTCTGATGGCCGCCGCGGTGGCCCGGCACGCGGGCGCCCGTAACGTCGTGATCACCGACGTCAGCGAGGAGCGGCTCGAACTCGCCCGCAAGATCGGCGTGAGCCTGGCGGTGAACGTCGCGGACTCCTCCATCGCCGAGGGGCAGCGCGCGCTCGGGCTGCGCGAGGGCTTCGACATCGGCCTGGAGATGTCCGGTCAGCCCGCGGCCATGCGGGACATGATCGCGAACATGACGCACGGCGGGCGGATCGCGATGCTCGGCCTGCCGTCGCAGGAGTACCCCGTCGACTGGTCCCGGATCGTCACCTCCATGATCACGATCAAGGGCATCTACGGGCGCGAGATGTTCGAGACCTGGTACGCGATGTCCGTGCTCATCGAGGGCGGGCTCGACCTCGCCCCGGTGATCACCGGCCGGTACGGCTACCGCGACTTCGAGGCCGCCTTCGACGACGCGGCGAGCGGACGCGGCGGCAAGGTCATCCTCGACTGGACCTCCTGACCACGTCGTACGCCCCGGCTTCCGCCCCCGCCCCGCCTCCGCCTTCGCTCCCGTCTTCGCCACCGCCTAAGGACCAGATGATGTTCGCTTCCGTACGCGACGACCTGCGCGCCACCCTCGACGAGATCCGCGCCGCGGGACTGCACAAGCCCGAGCGCGTCATCGGCACCCCGCAGTCCGCGACCGTCAACGTCACCGCGGGCGGCCGCCCCGGTGAGGTCCTCAACTTCTGCGCCAACAACTACCTGGGCCTGGCCGACCACCCCGCCGTGGTCGGCGCCGCCCACGAGGCGCTGGACCGCTGGGGCTACGGCATGGCGTCCGTGCGCTTCATCTGCGGTACGCAGGAGGTGCACAAGGAGCTGGAGGCGCGGCTGTCGGCGTTCCTCGGCCAGGAGGACACGATCCTCTACTCCTCCTGCTTCGACGCGAACGGCGGTGTCTTCGAGACGCTGCTCGGCGAGGAGGACGCGGTCATCTCCGACGCGCTCAACCACGCGTCGATCATCGACGGCATCCGGCTGTCGAAGGCCCGCCGCCTGCGGTACGCCAACCGCGACCTGGGCGAGCTGGAGCAGCGCCTCAAGGAGGCGTCCGACGCCCGCCGCCGCCTCGTCGTCACCGACGGCGTGTTCTCGATGGACGGCTACGTGGCGCCGCTGCGGGAGATCTGCGACCTCGCGGACCGGTACGACGCCATGGTGATGGTCGACGACTCGCACGCGGTCGGCTTCGTCGGCCCCGGCGGGCGCGGCACCCCCGAGCTGCACGGCGTCATGGACCGCGTCGACATCATCACCGGCACCCTCGGCAAGGCGCTCGGCGGTGCGTCGGGCGGCTACGTGGCCGCGCGCGCCGAGATCGTCGCGCTGCTGCGCCAGCGGTCGCGTCCGTACCTGTTCTCGAACACCCTCGCCCCGGTGATCGCGGCCGCCTCGCTCAAGGTCCTGGACCTGCTGGAGTCGGCGGGCGACCTGCGGGAGCGGCTGAACGCGAACACCGCGCTGTTCCGCTCCCGGATGACCGCCGAGGGCTTCGACATCAAGCCGGGCGACCACGCGATCGTCCCGGTCATGATCGGCGACGCGGCCGCGGCGGGACGGATGGCGGAGCTGCTGCTGGAGCGCGGCGTCTACGTCACCGGCTTCTCGTACCCGGTGGTGCCGCAGGGTCAGGCGCGGATCCGCGTGCAGCTCTCCGCCGCGCACTCCACGGCGGACGTGAACCGGGCGGTGGACGCGTTCGTGGCGGCCCGGGCGCAGCTCGACGCCTGACGCGGGCAAGGCGGGGGCGGGGCGCGGTCCGGGCGCGGTCCCCGTACGGGTGGCGGTCCCGCGGGGCCGCCGCCGCGGGCCCCGTGACCTGAGACAATGGGCTTCATGATCGAAGCGCGGCGGCTGCACATCCTCCGTGCGGTGTCCGACCACCGCACGCTGACGGCCGCTGCCGCCGCGCTGTACCTGACCCCGTCCGCGGTCTCCCAGCAGCTCACCGCGCTGGAGCAGGAGACCGGCCACCGGCTGGTGGAACGCAGCGGGCGCGGGGTACGGCTGACGCCCGCGGGCGACATCCTGCTGCGGCACACCAACGCCGTGCTCGCCCAGTTGGAGCGGGCCGAGGCCGAACTGACCGCCTACAGCTCCGGCGCTGCGGGCACGGTCACGGTCGCCTCCTTCGCCACCGGCATCGGCCTGGTGGTGGCGCCCGCGCTGGCCCGCCTCGCGCTGACCGCGCCCGGGATACGGGTCCGCGTGCAGGACGCGGAGGGCGACGCGAGCCTGCCCATGGTGCTGGACCGGCAGGTCGACATCGCCGTCGCCGTCGAGTACCGGGGCGCGCCCGGTGTCGACGACGCCCGGCTGACCCATGTGCCGCTCTACGCCGAGCCGTTCGACGCCGTCGTGCCCGTCGCGCACCGGCTCGCCGGCGCCGAGCAGGTGCCGCTCGCCGAGCTGGCCAAGGACCCCTGGATCGGCCCGTACCCCGGCAATCCCTGCCATGACGTGGTGGTCCTGGCCTGTGAGGCGGCCGGGTTCCAGCCGGGTCTCGAGCACCAGTCGGACGACTTCCGCGCGGTGGTCGCGCTGGCCTCGGCGGGCGCGGGCGTGGCCCTCGTCCCCCGCTCGGCCCTCCTGGGCATGGACCTCGGCGGCGTCGTGGTGCGCCCGGTCGACGGCGCCGCGCCCACCCGCCGGGTCTTCGCCGCGGTCCGCTGCGGCGCCGAGGAGCACCCGCTGATCCGCCCGATGCTGGACGCCCTGGCGGGCGCCGCGCCGGTCGAGGGCGGCGCCCCGTAGCAGCCGCTACGCGTGGTGCGGGTGCCCTTCCCCGCCGTCCGCCGACTCCTTTCCGGGGGCCTGGAGGGTCCACTGCCGTCCGTCCGGGTCCTCGACGGTCATCAGCCGGGTCCCGAAGTGGGTGTCCTCGAACGGCGCCACCACCTTCACGTCCGGATCGAGGCGGATCGCGTCGGCGTCCGGCACCCTCAGGACGAGCTGCGTCTGGATCTCCCGGTCCTCGGGGATCTCGGCGATGAAGAGGGACGGGCTGCCGCCGTTGCGCAGCTGCCCCGAGTTGTGGTCCGTCGCGAACTCCAGCTCGTAGCCCAGCGCCTGGAAGAACTTCACCGCCTTCCCCCAGTTGTGGGTCTCCATGAACACGGCCTCGATGCCTTCGGTCGTCATCTCAGTTCTCCTCGCTGGACTGTTCGCCGGGCTGGGTGTCATCGAGAGCGAGATACGTACGCAGCGCGTCGGCCACCAGCGCCGACAGCGACATCTCCGACTCGATGGCGCGGTACTTGACCTGCTTGATCAACCCGATGGGCAGGTACACGTTGAACTGCTTCACATCGTCGTCTCCCACATGAGCATGCTAGCAAACTAGAGAGCTAGAAGCACGCCCCGCTTGAGACGGCACAAAAGCGCCCGCCGACGGATCGGCGGGCGGGTCAGATGAGCGGGTCCGGTGAGCGGGAGGGTCAGGCCGTGGGGAGTGACGGCGGGCCCGCGAGCCAGGCGGCGACCGCGGGGAGGGCGTCCGGGCCGGAGTCCTCGGTGACGTCGCGGGCGAGGTCGGCGATGGTCACGGCCTGGAGGGCCGCGCGCCAGGCGGCCTCCGCGCCCGCCATCGCGCGGGTGATCGGGCAGGCGCGCACGCACTGCTCGGGCGGGGTGGCGAGCGGCCCCCGCTGGCGGATCTCCGTACAGACGAAGGCGGGCCGGGGGCCGTCGACGGCCTGCACCACGTCGAGCAGGGTGATCTCCGCCGCCGGACGGGTGAGGACATAGCCGCCCGACTTGCCCTGCACGGAGTGCACAAGACCCGCCCGGGACAGGGCCTGCAACTGCTTGGCCAGGTAGCTGCCGGAGACGTCGTGCAGTTCCGCGAGGCGCGCCGCGGGCACCGGATCCGTGGCCGCGGTCAGCACGACGCAGCAGTGCAGCGCCCACTCGACACCACCCGACAGTTTCATCGCCCCTCAGCTCCCTCGGATCCCCCGGTTGACTCGGACATAGATTATCCGACTACAATCTCGGATAAGAAGTGTCCGAGTTTCATCTACGAGAGGCGGAAGCCATGAAGGTCACAGTCATCGGCGGGACCGGACTGATCGGCTCCCAGGTCGTGCGCAATCTGACCGCGGCCGGACACCAGGCCACCCCGGCGGCGCTCTCCACGGGCGTCGACCTGATCTCGGGCAAGGGCCTGGCCGAGGCGCTGGAGGGCGCCGAGACCGTGGTCAACCTGGCGAACTCGCCGACCTTCGACGAGGCGTCCCTCGACTTCTTCCGCACCTCGATGGAGAACGTCCTCGCGGCCGGGGCACGGGCGGGCGTCACGCACCAGGTCGCGCTGTCGATCGTCGGCGTGGACAAGGTGCCGGACCTGGACTACTACCGCGCGAAGGCGCTCCAGGAGGAGCTGCTGCGGCAGGGGCCGACGCCGTACTCGGTGGTGCGGGCGACGCAGTTCTTCGAGTTCGTCGACGCCATCTTGTCCTGGACCTCCGACGCGTCCGCCGTACGGCTGCCCGCCTGTCCGATCCAGCCGATGGCCGCGGCCGACGTGGCGGCCGCGGTCACCGAGGCCGCCGTCGGCGCGCCTCTCCAGGGGATCAGGAACGTCGCCGGGCCCGATGTCTTCACGCTCGACGAACTGGGCAAGGTCACGCTGGCGGCCCGCAAGGACCCGCGCCCCGTGGTCGTCGACCCGCAGGCCGGTATGTTCGCCGCCGTCCCCGGCGACGTCCTGATCGGCGGCCCGGACGCCCGTCTGGCGCCCACCCACTACAGCGACTGGCTGGCCGCCGCCAGCCACTGAACCACCGCCTCGCCCGACCTGGCCGCGGGGGCGGCTCACGGGGCGCCCGACCGCCCGGGGCGCCCCGGAGATCCGGTGCGGCGCCCCGGGCGGCGACGGGACGGGCGGTGACTAGTTCTGCTTCCAGACCTGGTTGGGCGCGGTGCCACCGCCGCCGTAGCAGTCCCAGATCTGCAGCAGCGCGCCGTTGCCCGAGCCGCCGGCGTCCAGGCACTTGCCGGACTGCGGGTTGGTGACGGTGCCGTTGCCGTTGAACTGCCACTGCTGGGCGCCGCTGCCGTTGCACGACCACAGCTGCACCTTGGCGCCATTGGCCGTGGAGCCGGCCGCCACGTCCAGGCACTTGCCCGACTGCGGGTCCACCACCTGGCCGCCGTTCCGCTTCCACTGCTGGTTCCAGCCGGTGCCGCAGTCCCAGATCTGCACGGCCGTACCGTCGGCGCTTCCCCAGTCCTTCAGGTCCAGGCAACGGCCGCTCTGCTGGCCGGAGATGGTGCCCGCGCTGCCGCCACCGCCACCGCCGCCGGTGCCGCCACCGGTGGAACCGCCGGTGCCGCCGGAGCCGTTGGAGTCGTACGAGAAGGAGTTGACCGCCAGGCCGGGGCCGCCGACCCACGGCTCGAAGCCGAACTGCACGCTGGTCATGTACCAGGACGGCTGCAGATAGCCCCGGCTGATGGAGTCGTTGGTGAAGTCCTTGATGTTCACCGTGATCGCGTTGGTGGTCTGCTGCCGGACGTAGCTGACGGTGTTCCAGGCGATGCCGTTGTTCTGGCGGCCGTACCAGACGTCGTAGGTGGCGCCGCCGATGCTGGCCGTGCCGACCTTGGACCCGAAGGGCGAGGGCGGCCCGGAGTGGTTGGCCCAGATCATCATCTCCTCACCGTTGTTCTGCCCCGACGGGTTGGCGCTGGTGTCGAACCAGATGTCGTAGGACGCGTCCCACTGCCCGTCGGCGGTGTTGAAGTTGACGCTGGACTGCGGGTTGCCGAAGGCCGACACCTGCAGGGGCAGGCCGTTGCCGCTGGAGCAGTTGCCGTAGTGGCAGCCGGCGTAGATCGAGGGGTACGCGGCGGGCGCGCCGCCGGTGCCCACGTTGTGCCAGCCCGTGGTGACGTTGAAACCGTCGTCGTTCACATCGATGCACTGCTGGATCGAGTCGCCCCACTCGTTGTTCTGGACGACGTACTTGCCGCCCGACACCTTCATGCTGTCCGTCTTGCCGCACAGGGTGGTGCTCGCGGACGCCGAGGAGGCGCTGGTCAGCGAGAGGGCGGCCAGCAGCAGGGCGGAGACGACCGCCACGACTGCGGCGGCCCCGCGATAGGGCCTGAGGCGCGATCTGGGCATGGGGATCCTTTCGATCGCCAGGTGCGGCGGGTGCCGCTCCCGGTCGGTGGGGGGAGGCGTGCCGGGAGCATGGGAGCGCTCCCGTTCATGGCGACGCCGACGCCGACTCCTTCCGGAGAGGGAGGTGACATCAGGTGCGGTGCGACGTCGCGGTGCGGTACTCGCGGTACGGCTTGCGGTTGGCGTTTCACGGTTCGACGCCCGTACGCGGCATGCGAGCTCGCCCGGCTCGTGCACGCCGGGAGACATGAAGCCAGCGAGTCTTGTTAACTGTCAAGCGGTGTGCGTGTGTTCACTTCGTGAAGCCAATACGTCATGCCGCTGACGAGCGGGAACGTGTTGGCCTCGTTCACGGTGGCCGCCGAACACCCCTGGTGTCGCGGTGAGTTCACCAGTCAAAGGGGACGGGGTACGCACGACCCTCTCTCACATCACTTCCCGTGCGTTACGGACGCGCGTCTTGCCGCGGCCGCGGGGGCCGGACTAGGGTGCCGTCCCAAAGCTGGTCACTGGCTAGTAGCTACTCACCAATTCGCCCGGGTAGCCACTGGCGAACGAGACCGGGGAAAGGGTTCTGGCAACGATGGCTGAGGGTGCGCCCTCCTACCGGCGCGACCGGCCACGGCTCCCCGCCGCCGAACGGCGGCGGCAGATCATCGACGTGACGTCCGTCCTCATCGCCGAGCGCGGCTTCTGGGGTATGTCGATGCAGGACGTGGCCGACCGGTGCGGGCTGACCGTGCCCGGCGTGCTGCGCCACGCGGGCTCCAAGGTCGGGCTGCTCGTCGCCGTGCTGGAACACCGCGACCTGGAGGACGCCCGCTCGCTGCGCGCCCAGCTCGGCGTCGGCGAGGACGAGGTCCCCGACGAGTGGTCCGCGGGGGGCCCTGACGGCGTCGACCTGCGCCAGCTGTGCGCCGCGACCATGCGGCGCAATGCCCAGCAGCCGGAGTTCGTACGCCTGTTCACCGTCCTCGAGGCCGAGTCCCTCACCCCCACCCACCCGGCGCACGACTACTTCGTCAGGCGCCAGCAGCAGGCCATCGCCGCCTTCACCTCCCTCGCCGAGGACATCAGCGACCACCCCGAGGCCCTGGCCCGCCACATCGTCGCCCTGATGGACGGCCTGCAGATCCAGTGGCTCCGCGCCCCCGAATCGGTCGACCTGGTCACCGCCTGGGACTCCGCCGCCGTCCTCCTCTTCGGCCCCACCCCCTGACCGCACCCCGGCAGACGAACCGACCGGGAGGCGACGGGCAGGGGTGTCCCCGCAGGGTGGCGAACCGGAAGACGGTCAGCGGCGGAGTGCGCGCGCGTTCGCCGCCGAGGAGATACCCGTGACCGGCGCCGACCCCTGACGTCCGACCCGCCCCCGCCGGGCACCCGCCAAGCGCACCGCACCCCCTTGACTGGTGCATGCCCGGCTGGCACGGTGTGCTCGAAGTTGCGCAGCGAAAGCGCGGAATGAGCAACTTCAGACATCCCCCCTCACCTCCGGAGCGTCCCATGAGATGGCGTCAGCGGTTTGTCGGGTTCGGCGGAGTGATGATCCTCGCCGGAGCATGTCTCGCCATCAGCGGTGAGGGGCCCGCGGTGGCGGACGGCGTGGCCGCGAACACGAACGCACCCGTCGGCGTGCAGCCGATGATGGGGTTCAACGACTGGGCGCGGTTCACCTGCGCGGCGCAGGCGCGGCTGGACGGGACGCGGGACGGCTACTCGTTCCAGCAGTTCCTGGAGGACCAGGCGAAGGCGATGAAGGACACCGGCCTGGTGGCCGCCGGGTACACGAACATGACGGTGGACGACTGCTGGATGCAGCGCACCAGCGCGGGGTATCTGCACGGCGCCGCGACCTGGGGCGGCAGCAGCCAGCCTGGCTTCGACTGGGAGCTGACCGGGTACGCGGACTACCTGCACGGGCTCGGCATGGAGGCCGGGGTGTACAGCACCTCGGGCGTGAACACCTGCCAGGGCGTGCCCGCCGGAGTGATGGGGCACGAGCAGGCGGACGCCAACTCACTGGCGTACTGGGGCGTCGACTCGCTGAAGCTGGACAACTGCGGTACGACGTCGGCCAATCGGCAGCAGGAGTTCACCACGATGGCGAAGGCCCTGAACACGGCCACCGCCAACAGCAGCCGCAAGATCCTCTTCAATGAGTCGGCCCCCGCGGGCTACTCCCCGACGAGCGCGGAGAAGTACAACTCGCTGGACTGGGTGCGCGGGCTGGGCCAGATGTGGCGGGTCAGCCCGGACATCGCGGTGTGGCACCCGAGCCCCGCCTCCGCCTGGGACTGGCCGCACGGCGGCGACTACTACGAGGGCGGCGTCTACCAGAACCTCACCGACACCCTCGCCCTCGCGCGCTACGACGGGCCGGGCAACCACAACGACGCGGACATGCTGCTGATCGGCGACAACGGCCAGCTCACCCTGGCCGAGCAGCGCAGCCAGTTCGCCCTGTGGTCGGCGATGGGCTCGCCTCTGATGCTCAGCACCGACGTCCGCAAGATGGCCGCCGACCCCACCACGTACGCACCGCAGTTGGCCATCCTGAAGAACGCCGACATCATCGCCGTCGACCAGGACGCGCTCGGCGCGGGCGGCTATCTGGCCTCCCGTGACAACTCCTCGACCACCGCGGGCGTCGACGTCGTGGTGAAGCCGCTGTCGGGCGGCCGCCGGGCGGTCGCGGTGCTCAACAAGAACGCCTCCGCGACCTCCTACACCCTGGACCTGGCGCGGGCCGGCTTCGACAACCTCGGCTGCTCACGCACCGCGCGCGACCTGTGGAGCCACACGAACTTCGCCGTCACGTCGTCGATCAGCACCACCATCGCCGCTCATGACACGGCCATCTACACGATCGATCCCGGCAGTTGCGGCGCCGCGTCGGCCGTCGGCCAGATCCAGGCACCGCAGAGCGCGTTCCAGAGCGCGGCCCTCTGCCTGGACGCCTACAACGGCGCCACCTCCGGCACCAAGGTCGCCCTCTACTCCTGCCACGGCGGCGCCAACCAGCAGTGGAAGCGGCAGTCCAACGGCCTGATCTCCTCGCTGCAGAACAGCGCGCTCTGCCTGTCCGGTGACTCCACCGGCCTGCGGCTGGCCGCCTGCGACGGGACCGACAGCCACCAGGTGTGGACGTACAACCGCTCGGGCCAGCTCCGCCAGGCCGGCGGCGTCTGCGCCGACATCGCGGGCAGCGACTTCACCAACCAGAACTCCGTCGTCGCCACGTACGCCTGCGGCAGCCACCAGCCCAACCAGACCTGGAGCGCCCCCTTCACCGCACCACCCGCCGCCTAGCCGGCGCGAACAGCAGGGCAGTGGCCGGGGCATTCGCCCTGGCCACTGCCCTTTTCGCTGCCCTGTTCTCTGCCCTTTTCGCCGCCGGTGGCGGCACCCCGGCCGCCCTCGTCCGCTGCCCTTTTCCATATGCCGCGTACATGCCAGTGTCGTTTGGCTAGTAGCTTTTCGGTAGGTGCATACTGATGGGCACCAATAGCGAGGAACATATTGAGCATGGCCCCCGTTGCCCCGGGTAGGTGCACGACGAAGGAGCGGCGAATGACACCCCAGGACGATCCCAGCCTCAACAGGCGCAAGTTGCGCCTCGCGCTGCGCGACGCGCGCGAGGGCGCCAAGCTGACGCAGCGTGATGCCGCGACGGCCCTGGAGTGGTCGCCCTCCAAGCTCATCCGCGTGGAGACCGGCACGGTCGGTGTGTCGGTGACCGACCTGCGCGCCCTGCTGAAGCTCTATCAGGTCCGCGACCCGCGGAAGGTCACGGAGTTGGAGGCGGCCGCCCGGGGCAGCAAGGGGGCGAGCTGGTGGTCGTCCTTCCACGACGTGCTCAACCCGCAGTTCGCCAAGTACCTGGGCTACGAGACGGCGGCCACGTCGCTGCGCACGTACCACCCGATCGTGGTGCCCGGTCATCTGCACACGCACCAGTACGCCACCGCACTGCTCGAGGCGCGCGGCCTGGAGGGCAAGCGCCTGGAGCGGCTGGTCGAGTTGCGCATGCTCCGGCAGGAGCGGATGTTCAACGGCCGGAGCCGGCCCCCGGCCCGGTTCGTCCTCGACGAGGCGGCCCTGCGCCGCCAGGTCGGCGGGCGCGAGGTCATGCGCGGCCAACTCGACGCGCTGGAGGCGTTCGGGGCACGGGACGACGTGTCGATCCGGGTCCTCCCGTTCGAGTCCGGCGCGCACTACAGCACCCTGGGCAGCTTCGTCCTGCTCACGTTCGAGGAGGACGACGACCTGCTGTACCTGGAACACGCCGCCGGAAGCATGACCGGCGGCGAGGACATGGATCTCCTGGGGCGTTACCAGGAGTGCTTCGAGACGCTGATGGACAGGTCACTTGACGAGAACGACTCGCTGAACCTGATCCGCCGCATCAAAGAGGACCTCGGCGTGAGCTGAGGCCCCGTTTCCCAACACCGGTGGCGGATTCAGGGGAGGGGTCTGCATGGGCTTGGGGTCGATAGCCCAGCGCCTGCGAGAGTGGGTGCGCACCAGCACGTCCGGAACGGAACCGACACAGTCCGAGGAAGAGGCGGGGTGTCCCACTGACAACCTGGTGAAATTGCGGGCCAGCGAGAGCGCCGAGCGCACGCGCAACCTGATCGCGATCGAGAACGCCCGCAGCACGGCGGATCTCAAGATCATGCGGGCGGTGGGCGTCATCGTGCTGATGCTGCTCGTCGTCATCGTGCTGGGCGCGTACATCGTGATCCACGCCGTGGCGGGGATGCATCTGCCGTTCCTCGGCCTGGTGGCCAGCACCGTCCTCGGCGGCTCGGGCGTCAGCGGTCTGGCGTTCTTCGGCGGCCGACGGCTCCTGACGGGCCGTCGGCAGTCGGCTACCTCGGAGAGCCCGCCCGACGATCGAACGGAGGAAGGGAACCGAGACCGCGCTGGTGCCCCGTGACCGAGACCGAGGCGCGCCACAGTCCCGCGACCACGGACACCAGCAGCGCGGTCACGATCCACACCAGGAGCTTGGCCGACGTACCGGAGACCAGGAGCGAGCACGCCGCCGCGACCATCGTGGCGGCGACTCCGGTGGACACCGTGAAGAGCAGGACCTCGCCGACCCCGCCGGATGGCCGCGGAGAAGGTGTCCCCGACCGCTGCGCGGTGATTTCCCTGGTGTCCATCAGACCTCGCCCCCTTGCCGCTGTGAAGAGATCGTCATGAGCCGTCGAACTCCCCTGAGACGACGGCATGGAGAAAGAACGTCCATGCGGAGCCGGTGAAGCTCAGCGTCGGACCTGAAGGGTTCTTGGAGTCACGGGCGAGCACCTGCTCATGTCCCAAGGCGACCTCCACACACTCACCTTCGTTGCCACAGGCTGTGCTCCTGCGCCATAAGGGTCGCCCCTCATGCCCCACAGTCCCCTCCACTCCCCCCACGCCTGCCCCGATTCGCTCGGATCAGTACTTTCCGAAGATAGCGGCCACCTTCGGCGACCGCAGGAAAGTACCGGAGAAGGCCGGATGAAACCCACCGGGGGCGAAAACCTGGCGGAAACCATCACCCCGGCACATGAAGGAGGCCGGCGTGTCCGTGCGGGCGTCAGCGGGCGAACACCGTGACCCGGCGGCGGCTCGTCCGCAGCCGTGCGGCGAGGTCCATGGCGGCCAGGCCGGCGCCGACGCACCCGGCGCGGTCGCCGAGCACGGCGGGGGCGAGCGGCGGGATCGCCTGGACGCCGGCCCGGGAGATCATCGCGTTCTCCAGCGGGAAGAGCAGCTGGCCGCCGGAGCGGGCCAGACCGCCGCCCAGCACGATCAGCGAGGGGTCGAGCACCGAGACGGTCGCGAGCAGCGCGTCGGCGAGCGCCTCGACCGCGTCGTCCCATACGGCGCCTGCCGCCATGTCGTCCGCGGCGGCGCGCCGGGCGACCTCGGCGGGCTCGGCGGACCGGCCTGTGGCGGCCAGGTAGCGGCGGGCGATGGCGGGCGCGGAGGCATACGCCTCGGCGCAGCCGTGGGCCCCGCACGCGCAACGCTCACCGTCGGGGCGCACGACGAGATGGCCTATCTCCCCCGCCCGGTGGGTGGCGCCCGTCCGCGCGTGGCCCTTGGTCATGACCGCCGCGCCGATCCCGGCCCCCACGGGGACGAAGAGGAAGTCGCCGCGGCCGCGGCCCGCACCGAGCCGCGCCTCCGCCGTGCCACCGGCGCGTACGTCGTGGCAGACCGCGGTCGGCAGCCCGGTGCGCTCCTCGATCAGCGCCTGGAACGCCACGTCACGCCAGCCGATGGTCGCCGAGTAGATCCCGACCCCGGCCTCCTCGTCCACGATCCCGGGCACGGCGAGCCCCACCGCGGCCGCCGGCGCGCCCTCCCGCTCGGCCCGGGCCTGGAGTTCGGCCACGAGCTCGACGATGCTCGCGATCACCCGCTCGGGGCCCGCCGCCTGCCCGGTCGGCCGCCGTATCCATCCGCCGACATGCGCCGAAGCGTCCTCCAGGAGCCCCGCCTTGATGTCCGCGCCGCCCACGTCGACGGCGATCACCCGTGCGTCCCTCACCCGGCTCCTCCGATCAGGCTGGTCAGACCTTCGACCGCCACGACAGCAGAGAATCAGCACGTCATGCTCGAAGGTGAGTGTTTAGTACCAGATTCAGTCATGAACGCGCAATGAGTCCGGCGGACCCGAGCAGCCGGCGGGAGGGCGAAGGCCCGAAACCGGGCGTGATCCGTTTCGGATGGCGAACTGTGCTGCCGAGGAGGGCGCCCGCCCCCTAACGTGGCGTGTGCAACTGGTTCGCCCCTGCCCGCCAGGCAGGTGCGTCGCAAGAGGGAACCCGGTGGGAATCCGGGACTGCCCCGCAGCGGTGAGTGGGAACAACCGCCGTCATACGCACTGGATCCGCGGGATCCGGGAAGCGACGGCCAGTAGGTGTCTGCCCCGGCAGGCGTGCCCGCGAGTCCGAAGACCTGCCCGTTGCCCGTACGCGACCGATCGCGTGCGGTGTCCCGGTGACCTCGTGGGCGGGTCGGCGTGCACACCAGGCGGACGTACGCGCGGAAGGCGCGTCACGCGTCCGCCGGTCGCGCAGTCCCTTCGCGTCCGCGTCCCGTCGCCGGGATGTTCAGGAATCATCTCGCGAAGGAGATTTCCGTGACAGCGAAGTCCGCAGCCGCGGCAGCACGGGCGACCGTGTACGGCTACCCCCGCCAGGGCCCCCACCGTGAACTGAAGACGGCCGTCGAGGGGTACTGGAAGGGCCGTGTCACCGCCGACGCCCTCCACCGCACCGCCGCCGACCTGCGCCGGGCGAACTGGCGGCAGTTGGCCGAGGCGGGCGTCCACGAGGTGCCCACCGGTGACTTCTCGTACTACGACCACGTCCTGGACACCAGCGTGATGGTCGGCGCCGTCCCCGCCCGGCACCGCGCCGCGGTCGAAACCGACGCGCTCGACGGCTACTTCGCCATGGCCCGTGGCACCCAGGACGTGGCGCCGCTGGAGATGACGAAGTGGTTCGACACCAACTACCACTATCTGGTGCCCGAGTTGGGACCGGACACCGTCTTCACCGCCGACTCCGCCAAGCAGGTGGGCGAGTTGCGGGAGGCTCTCGCGCTCGGCCACACCGCGCGGCCCGTCCTGCTCGGGCCGGTCAGCTATCTGCTGCTGGCCAAGCCCGCGCCGGGGGTGCCCTCGGACTTCGCCCCGGTCACGCTGCTCGACCGGCTGCTGCCGGTGTACGCGTCGGTCCTCGGCGACCTGCGCGCGGCCGGCGCCGAGTGGGTGCAGCTCGACGAGCCCGCGCTCGTCCAGGACCGCACCCCGGCCGAGCTGAACGCCGCCGCCCGCGCCTACCGCGACCTCGGCAGCCTCACCGACCGGCCGAAGCTGCTGGTCGCGTCGTACTTCGACCGGCTCGGCGAGGCGCTGCCGGTGCTGGCCAAGGCCCCGGTCGACGGTCTCGCCCTGGACTTCACCGGGCCCGCCGCCGCCAACCTCGACGACCTCGCCGCCGTCGGCGGCCTGCCCGGCAAGCGGCTGGTGGCGGGCGTCGTCAACGGCCGCAACGTCTGGGTCAACGACCTTGAGAAGTCGCTGTCCACCCTCGGCACCCTCCTCGGCCTCGCCGGGCGGGTCGACGTGGCGGCCTCCTGCTCGCTGCTGCACGTGCCGCTCGACGCGGCGGCCGAGCGCGACATCGACGGGCAGATCCTGCGCTGGCTGGCCTTCGCCCGGCAGAAGGCGGCCGAGGTCGTCACCCTGGCCCGCGGTCTGGCGGAGGGCACGGGCGCCATCGCGGGCGAACTCGCCGCCAACCGCGCCGGGTTGGCCTCCCGCGCGCACTCCACCCTCACCCGCGACCCCGCGGTGCGGGCCCGTACCGCCGCGATCACCGAGGCGGACGGCCGCCGCTCCCAGCCGTACGCCGAGCGGGCCGCGGCCCAGCGCGCGCACCTCGGTCTGCCGCTGCTGCCGACCACCACCATCGGCTCCTTCCCGCAGACCGACGAGCTGCGCGCCGCGCGCGCCGACCTGCGGGCGGCCCGGATCGACACGGCCGGGTACGAGGAGCGCATCAGGGCCGAGATCCAGGAGGTGATCGCCTTCCAGGAGAAGACGGGCATCGACGTCCTGGTGCACGGCGAGCCCGAACGCAACGACATGGTGCAGTACTTCGCCGAGCAGCTCACCGGCTACCTCGCCACCCGGCACGGCTGGGTCCAGTCGTACGGCACCCGCTATGTACGGCCGCCGGTCCTGGCCGGTGACATCTCGCGGCCCGCGCCGATGACGGTGCGCTGGACGTCCTACGCCCAGTCCCTCACCCAGCGGCCCGTCAAGGGCATGCTCACCGGCCCGGTCACCATGCTGGCCTGGTCCTTCGTCCGCGACGACCAGCCGCTCGGCGAGACCGCACGGCAGGTCGCGCTCGCCCTGCGCGACGAGGTGGCCGATCTGGAGGCGGCCGGCGCGTCGGTCGTCCAGGTCGACGAGCCCGCGCTGCGCGAGACGCTGCCGCTGCGCGCCGCCGACCGGCCCGCGTATCTGGACTGGGCCACCGCGTCCTTCCGCCTCACCACCGGCGGCGTGCGCCCGGACACCCAGATCCACACCCACATGTGCTACGCGGAGTTCGGCGACATCGTGGGCGCCATCGACGACCTGGACGCCGACGTCATCAGCCTGGAGGCGGCCCGCTCCCACATGCAGGTGGCCCGCGAGCTCGCCGCCCACGGTTACCCGCGCGAGGCGGGACCGGGCGTGTACGACATCCACTCGCCCCGGGTGCCGGGCGCCGACGAGGCGGCCGAGCTGCTCCGCACCGGACTGCGGGCCATCCCCGCGGACCGCCTGTGGGTCAATCCGGACTGCGGCCTGAAGACCCGCGGCTGGCCCGAGACCCGGGCCTCCCTGGAGAACCTGGTCACGGCCGCCCGCACGGTACGCGGCGAGCTGACCGCGTCCTGACCGACCGGAGCGGGCGCGGGCCGGGGCAGGCCCCCCGGCCCGCGCCCGTCCCCGTGCCCGTACCGGCGCCGCGTCCGCGCCCGTACCCACGCCTGCCGCGGGCCCGTCACCGCGTGTCACCGGCGCTCGTACAGGCGAAGCGGGCACGAGTGTTATTCAATGGGGGTGCGGTAGGGATCTCGGGGCTTCATCGCACGGAAAACTCGGATACGCCTCCGGTCAGATGCCGGGGTTGGCGAGCGAGCTGGGAGCGCCGCATGGACTCCACACCCTCCCCCTCGTCGTCGTCGCCGTTCGACCAGGTCAGCCGCGCCTTGGGGGACTACCTCCCGCGAGGTGGGGCGACGGCGGCGGTCAGTGCTGCCGCCACACCGAGCGACCCCCCGGTGCCCGCACCCGGGCAGGGCGAGCGGTCCACCGGCAGCCAGGAGCAGATACTCGGCGCCGTCAACCTGGACCAGGACCTGAGGATCACCCGCTCCAACCTGGAGGCGCCCGCCTTCGAGGGGCTCAGGGGCTCAGCGGGCAGGCCGTTCGCCGAGCTGCTGCCCGCGGGGGACGTGCCGACGGTCATCCGGCGGTTGCGGCAGGTCGTCGAGACGGGCGAGGCACATGTCGCCCGGGTGCAGCGGCTGCGCCGGGAGGACGGCACGGAGCTGGTGGTCTCCATGAGCATCCTGCCCGCCGCGGCGCCGGACGAGGCCCTGACCGTCTCGCTGATCGCCATGGCCAAGCGGCTGCACCTGTACGCCTCCGAGACCGCGATCGGCACCTCGCTGGACATCGGCGAGACCGCCCAGTCGCTGGCGCAGTCCCTGCTGGCCTGGGGGGACGTGGCCGCGGTCGACCTCGACTACGCGGTGTGGACGGGCGAGGCGGTCACCGAGCAGGCGCAGGAGCGTATCCGGCTGCGGCGGGCGGCCCTGGTGCCGGACCGGGTGTGGCCCGACGGCTATCTGACCCCCGGCGACAGCCTGCCCGTCGAGGCGAGCCGGCTGCTGTCCGACGCGGTCAGGCGCGGCGACGTGGCCCAGGCGATCGTGATCCCGCACCGGGAGGCCATCGCGCGGGCGCTCGGCGATCCGCGGCTGGTGCGCGCCCTGGTGCCCGGTGACCGTCCGGTGAGCGTGGCGTGCATCCCGCTGGTCCTGGAGGGCTCGGACATCACGCCGCCGATCGTGCTGGGCGTGGCGGAGATCTGGCGGCGGCCGGACCGCCCGTTCCAGGACAGCGAGCTGCTGGACCTGCAGGAACTGGTGGCCAGGACCGCCCACCACGTCGACCTTGCCCGTCAGCACCAGCGCGAGCACGCCCAGGTGCTGGCGCTGCAGCGGCGGCTGCTGCCGCGCACCGGCAGCGGCACCATCGAGGTGGCCAGCGTGTACCAGCCCACCACACCCGACAGCGCGGGCGTCGGCGGTGACTGGGTGAACAGCTTTCCGCTGCCGGGCGGCCGAACCGCGCTGATGGTCGGCGACGTCGTCGGGCACGGGCTGGGGGCCGCGGCGGCGATGGGCCAGCTCAGCATGGAGGCGCGGGCGCTGCTCTCGGCGGGGCTGGCGCCGGACGAGGTGCTGGAGCACCTGGACGAGACGGTCACGCTGCTGGACGACGCGGACGCGGGCCTGGCGGCGGGCTACAGCGCCCTGGGATCGACCTGCTGCATCGCGGTCTACGATCCGGTCAGCCACCAGGTGGTGACGTCCAGCGCGGGGCACCTCCCGCCGATCCTGGTGCTGCCCGACGGGTCCGCGAGAGTGCTCACCGTGAACCCGCACCCCGGTCTGGGCACCGAGTTCGCGTTGCGGGAGCCGTTCGACGTGCACACCTTCGCCGCTCCCCCGGGATCGATGCTCGCCCTCTACACCGACGGCCTGGTGGAGACCCCGGTGGTGCCGATCGACGAGGGCATCGCCCGGCTGGCGGAGGTGGTGAGCCGGGTGCATCCCTGGGACGACCTGCAGCAGGCCGCCCGGCGCCTGGTCGTGGAGATGACCCCGCGCAACGGGCTGCGCGACGACGTGACGCTGCTGCTGGCCCGGATGGCGGGCCGTCGCAAGCGGGACACCGCGGCCTGGCGGTTGCCGGCCCGCGACGACGCGGCCGCCAAGGCGCGCGCGCTGGCCTCCACGCTCCTGCGGCAGTGGGACACCAAGGAGGACACCAGGGACAGCGCGCTGCTGCTGATCAGCGAACTGGTCACCAACGCGGTCCGCTTCGCCACCGGGCCCGTCACCGTACGGCTGATCAACGCCGGTCACGGTCTGCTGTGCGAGGTCGGCGACACCGGCAACGGCCGGCCGCGGCTGGGCCGGGTGGGACCGCTGGACGACCGTGGGCGCGGTCTGCACGTCGTCCACCGGCTGACCACCCGGTGGGGTGTGCGGTGGACGGACACCGGCAAGGTCGTCTGGGCGGAGATCGCCAGGTAGGCGCTGTCAGGTGACGCGTGTCACGCACCCACCTGTACTACCGGGGGTAACGCGAGGTCACCGGGCCAAGGGCGGCAGGTTTTAGAGCCACTCGCCCTCGACGGCGGTGGCGGTGAGCCCGGGGGCCGCCGCGTACAGCACCGTACGGCTGCCGCTCTCCTGGCCCGCGTCGTGGGCGCGCCGCAGGATGTCGAACACGGCCGCACCGCCGCGGTTGCCGCTGGTGTAGCTGTCCCGGCTGTACTCCAGTACGTCCGTCGGCCAGCCCTCGGGCATGGTCTGCTCCATATACTCCAGCACCCGGGTGCCGCCGGGGTGCGCGAGCAGCAGGTCGGGGTGCCAGGGGTCGGCGTCGCCCTCGTGGCGGCTGCGCAGCCACTCCCACATCGCGATGACGGTCTCCTGCACGGCGCGCGGCCCGCGGCGGTCCATCACGAAGTGCGTGCCGGTCTCGCGGGTGTCCAGTTTGTGCAGGTCACGGGTGCCGGGCAGGGTGTGGTGCCAGGACGCGTCCAGCCGCAGCACGGACTCGGGGCGGGGGCGCCCGGTGACCACCGCGGCGACCGCGGTGTCGGCGAACAGCAGCCGGACGATCAGCGACTCCAGCGTGTCGTCGGCGGGCTGGTAGGTGGTGCTCAGCGCCTCGGCGATCACGACCAGGACCACCCGGTCGGGGTCGGCGGCCACCAGGTCGGCGGCCAGCGCGAGGGAGCGCGTCCCGGCGATGCAGGCCCACTGGGTGGCGGGCAGCAGCAGTGTGTCGTCGCGGAGCGGCAGCCGGTTGGCCAGTGCCACGTCCAGCCCGGGCAGCGCCGGGGTGGTGGAGTTGCTGGTGATCAGGCAGTCGACGTCGGAGGTGTCGAGACCGGCGATCTGCAGGGCGCCGCGGGCGGCCCGCTCGCCGTACGCCTGTACGGCCTCCCATGCGGGCGCGGTGCGCTCCTGCACGGTCTGCTGCGCCGGTATCGCCTCCAGCGCGGCGATCGCGCGGTCCACGTCCTGCTCGCTGAAGCCGTCGCGGATCAGCGCCGCGCGGGCCGGGCCGACGCCCGTGCTCCGCAGCCCGCTCCCACCGCCGGGCGCGACCGCGGCGTCCAGCGGCAGCATCCACCCGCGGGTGTCGATGCCGGTGCTGGCCGCGATGCCGTCGATCCGCGACAGCCAGGGCGCCTGGGGGTGCCGGTCACGCACCTCGGCCAGGATCTGCTGGGTCTCGACGGCGTTCTCGCCGTGTATCACGGCGGGGGGAGACAGGTACGCGGCCACAATAAGCACCTTTCTACGCAGGGTTGACGGCTGCCATGGGGCGTATGAAATGGGTCACTTCGGCGAATGATGTTCAAGTAAGTGCCGTTGCACTCCACTTAGGAATTTATATACCGATTTGGCCCGGATGCGGCTGTGAGATGCCTCTCTGTGGCCTGCGCCACACCCCTCCCAGGAAGGGGAGTTACGGGTCCGGGACGCGCGGGACCCCCGCCGTGACCGCGAGGCGGTGCGACCGGCGGGGGTCCAGGACGTGCGGTGTGACGTGCGGAAACGGCGGGAGGGTCAGCCCACCGCCTTCCAGTGGTCGTACGCGCTGACCATCTGGTAGCTGCGGCTCGGGCAGTAGAAGGCGCTGTTCGGAGCGTCGTAGTGGGTGTCGGCGTTGGCCGTGGACGCGGCGGACCAGGCGCCGTTCCTGCGCACCGATATGTTGCTGGACTCGAAGGTGATGCCCGCCATGTCGTCGCAGGAGTAGGCGCGGCCCGAGGAGGCGACGGTGGAGTACAGCTCCTCGATGTCCCAACCGTCGGTGCGGCCCGACTGGTTGACGCCGGACTGGGTGAACAGGGTGTCCCAGCGGCCGGTGGTGTAGTTCCAGAGCGCCGCCGACCAGGTGTTGGAGGCCGTGCTGGTACGGATGACGCGGCCGGTGTAGGCGCCGGTGCCGTTGGTGTAGGTGCTCAGGAAGGAGCTGTTGATGGGCACCGACGCGGCGAAGTTGACGCTCTGGCACCAGTCCCAGGCGGAGACCGAGCGGCCGGTGTTGGTGTAGACGGTGACGAGTTCGACGCAGGAGCCGCCGGGCGGGTACATGGTCGGGGTGTAGATGGTGGTGTAGCCGTCCCTGACCGTGAGCGCGGTGGAGACCGACCGGGTGGCGCAGGAGCCGTCCGCGCCGGACAGCGTCTTGAAGGAGGTGCCCTGCGCCGGGTGGATGCTGATCTGCGGGCGCGCCGTGGAGCCGGCGCGGGCCGCGGCGCGCAGCGGGCCCTTGTCGGCGATGCCGTACCGCGCCCGGTGCTGCGCGGTCAGCGCCGACAGGTCGCGGTGGACCTGCGCCGGCGGCAGGGCGCCGCGGACCGCGGCGCCGGAGGCGGCGGTGGACGCGCACACGCCGACGGCCGCCGGGCGGGGTGTCGCGGCGGAGTGCGCGGCGTGCGAGGGGCTGGCGGCGGCGGTGCCCAGACCGCAGCCCAGGACCAGCGCCGCGGTGGCGGCGAAGACGGCCGTGGTGGACTTCAGAGTTCTCACGCTGATGGGTCCTCTCGTGGGGGGAGGCAGTCGATGACCATGCCAGCACTCAAACATGTTCATGACAATATGATCAGGGTGCGCGCGGACGGCCTTTGGCCGGTTGTCGCCCCTCGGCGCCGGGAAACGTCCGGTTCCGCGCCACCGTCGCCCGGTCGGCCGCTGGCCGGCCGGGCGACGGGGTCCGCACCTGTGCGGTGCTTCTGAAGCAGCGTCAGAAAGCGGTGGTGACGGTGACCCCGCTGAAGGCGGTCACGGCGTGCAGGCTGAGGTAGCGGTAGCCCGCGGTGGTGTTGGTGACGGTGAGGGTCTCGTCGTTGCCGGAGTTGGTGGACTTGGCGGTGTAGGCGGACGGGGTGGCCCAGTTGTCGGGGTTGTAGTAGAGGTCGGCGTTGCCGGTGCCGCCGGTCGTGGTGACCTTCAGCGTGGTGGTGCCGGCCGGCAGGTAGATCCACAGGTAGTCGTTGTCACCGGCGGCCGCGGCCTGGTTGGCGCGGTAGCAGTTCTGCGCCATGGCCTGGACGTTGGCGTCGGTGCACGGTGTCGCGGTGCCACCGCCGGTGCTGCCGCCCCCGGCCAGGCTGGTCAGCCAGGCGTCGAAGTCGGCATCGTAGCGGGTGCCGATGGCGGTGGCGTAGACGGCCTGGCCGCCGGTGTAGTCCCCGGTGCGGAACTTCGCCAGCATGGCCTGGACGTCGGCCGGGTGCTTCTCGCTCATGTAGCGGACGGCCAGGTAGCCCCACGGGTAGGTGCGGGTCTCGTCGTCGATGGTGTAGGTGTTCTTCCACAGGTCGCTGAGCTTGTACGTGTGCTTGGCCGCCTCGGCGATCGCCTCGTCGTCGCTGATGCCGCGGTAGCTGTAGGAGACGTACTCGGCCTGGCCCTCGATCCACCAGACGTCGGCGACCGATATCTGGGTGCCGAAGTCGCCCTTCATGTCGTAGATCGACTGCAGGACGTGCGCGAACTCGTGGTTGAGGTTCCAGGCGTTGGCGGTGAAGCCGTCGTCGTACGGCTTCTGGTAGAGGATGGAGTAGGCGACGTTGTTGGGGTCGGACGGGTTGCCGGTCAGCGTCTCACCGCCGTTGTCCGTCGAGTTGCCGAAGATCGCCCAGGAGTAGGTGGAGTAGTCGGCCTTGCTTCCGTAGATGACCATCTTGAGCGCGAAGTACTGGCCCGCGATCGGCCCGTTGTCCTTCACCAGGCCGTGGTAGTACGGCACTTCGTTGCGCAGGCTGGTGCAGACGTCGGTCTGCTGGGTCGCGGTCAGCGACTCCGCCATGATCGTGAAGTTGCTGCACGGGTACGAGATCGGCAGCGAGGCCGCGGTGAGCTGCTGGGTGAGGTTGCAGACACCGTAGTAGGAGCACTGCGCCGCGTCCTCGTCATTGGCCCGGTAGGCGACGTGCACCCACAGGCTCGCGGTGGGACCGGTGATGGACGAGGCGTTCATCAGCCCCTTGATCAGCGGGCGCACCTTGGTCTGCAGCGCCGGGATCATGACCATGTGGCTCATGTCGTTGCCGGCGTTGGAGTCGAGGACGTCGTTGGTCCCGCCCAGCAGGTCGCGGTGGTTGATCGTGAAGGTGTACAGCGTGTTCACGATGCTGGAGTCCTTGGTGACCGAGGTGACGAAGCCCGGCATCCAGGGGCCGCGCCACAGCGGCGTGAAGATCGAGTTCAGCGCCTCGTCCATCGCCGGGTAGGCGTCCCACGCGCTGGAGTACGCGGTGAGGTACCGCTTGTAGACGTTCAGGTAGTCGCCCTGCACCTGCGCGCTGTCGGTGATGACGAACGCCTCGGACAGCACGGTGCCGTTGCCCGCGCTGACGTCGCCGGCGTGGGAGCTGTAGAAGAAGGTGTTCAGCCCGGTCTCGACCGCGCGGGTGAGGGAGGAGTCGTACGTGCCGACGTCGGCGGCGTCGTTCTCCTGCACGTAGAAGCCGGCCCGCAGGAAGTACAGCAGCTCGTGCAGGCCGGTCGAGTCGTCGCCGGTGTACGAAGCGGCCGTGGTGTTGACGCCGTTGGCCACCGCGAGCATCTGCGACTGCTTGAACACCGCGTTGGCGTTCGCGCCGGTCAGGCTGAACAGCGGGTTGATGCAGGTGTACCAGTCGACCGTCTTCAGATACGCCACCAGCGCGCTGCCCGTCCGGCTGGTGAAGTCCGCGGTCGTACAGTTCGTCACCGCCGCCGGGCCGTTCTTCGCCGCGGTCCCGCCGCTGACCGCGGGCTTGATCCGGGTCGAACGCGCCGCGGAGGGGCTCTGCGCCCACGCGGCCGGGGCGCCGCGCAGGGCCGAGGGCAGCGCCTTGCTGCGGGCGGCGGGGAGTTCGGCGTTCTGGCCGGTGTCGGCGCCGGACCGCTTGGCGACCGCGGCGGCCGCGGCGGCGTGGGCCGGAGCGGGCCGCGCCGGGCCCGGGCTGGCCGTCGCCTGCGTGGTCAGCAGGGCGACGGCGAGGCCCCCTGCCGCCAGCCCGGCGGCGAGGATTCTGGGCAGGGGTGATCGTCGATGACGCATGGCATCTCCCTTTGTGGGGGTGGGAAGCCGCCCGAACTCCCGAGGCGGTGCCATGTAACATGGCACCAGGGTGAAGCCCTAGGCAACGCTTCGTGGCATCGCACTTTCGCCGGGACACCCCCAACATCTGGACTGCCGGACAACTTCTGTTCACCCCCGTGGGTTTGGCGACGCGCTGCGGTGACGGGACGTCAGAGTCCTTCACCCTGGCCGCACATGACACAAGCGTGTCCCCCCGCACCTCGCGGGGGGACACGCTCGGGCGACCGGCGGCCGGTGTCAGATCCGGCCGTGCACGGCCTCCCTGTCGGTGGCCGGGAGCGCGGCGGTGGCCCGCTTGGCGGCCGGCGTGGGGTCGACATAGACCGGGGCGGGGTCGGCCTCGGGGGCGCAGGTCCTGGCGATGAAGCCCTTGCCCGACGGGAGCGTGCCGTCCCGCAGATAGGCGACGAAGGTGTCGTCGAGGCACGCGTCGCCGTGGAAGAGGATCTCGTGGAAGCTGCCGCCGTTCTGGACCACGAGCTTGGAGCTCGGCAGCGCCTTGTGCATCGCGACCGCGCCGGGATACGGCGTGGCCGCGTCCTCGGTCGCCTGGAAGAGCAGTACCGGCGGCAGGCCCTTGCCGGTGATCTTCAGCCGTCCCGCGCCGCCGTCGTGCGGCCAGAACATGCAGGCCGCGTTGTACCACATGTTGTTGTACGTGTAGAAGGGCGCGACGGCGTTCACCGCGGCCTGGTCCTTCTTCCAGAACTCCCAGTCCCGCGGCCAGGAGTTCTCGGTGCACTGCACCGCGTTGTAGTTGGGGAACGCCCCGTCGTCCGCGCCGGGTGCGGCGTAGCGGTTGTAGGCGATGTTCAGCGGCCGGGTGTCGTGCTGGTTGGCGTAGGCCGACAGCACGGTCGCCATCCGGGGCCAGCGCAGGAAGTTGTAGCCGCCCCCGTAGAAGGTGTCCTCGAACTCGGCCGGGCCGATCGCGCCGGGAGCGGGCGCCGCGGACACCGGTGAGGTGCGCAGGGCGTCCTCCACGGCGTTGTACGCCTTGACGACGTCCGCCGCGGTGGTGCCCAGGTGGTAGACGCTGTCGGCCTTGGCGGTCCACGCCGCGAAGGCGTCGAAGCGCCGCTGGTGCTCCTTGTCCTGCAGGATGTTGTGGTCGTACCAGGTGATGGTGGGGCCGACGATGCTGTCCAGCACCATGCGCTTCACGTGCGACGGGAAGAGCTGGCCGTAGGTGGAGCCCAGCGAGGTGCCCCACGAGCCGCCGTAGAAGCTGATCTTCTTGGTGCCGAGCGCGCGGCGGATGCTGTCCAGGTCGCGCGCGCTGTCCACGGTCGTCATGTGCGGCAGGATCCAGCTCCAGTCCGCCGCGCAGTCGGCCGCGTAGGTCGCGGCCTTGGCCAGCCACGCCTTCTCGGTGCCGTGGCCCACCTGGTAGTCGGGGCGCTCGGCGTCGAAGTAGTGGGCGTCGCAGACGACATGGGGCTCGCTGCCGTTGGTGCCGCGCGGGTCGAAGCCGATCCAGTCGTACGTGGACGCCACATCGGCCGGGATCTGGCCGGTGATGTACGCGGGCATCCACAGGCCGCTGTCACCGGGGCCGCCGGGGTTGAGCAGGATCGGGCCCTGCTGCTGCGACTTGGGCGCGGTGGCGGGCAGCCGGTCCAGCTTGATCTTGATCTTCCGGCCGTCGGGGTGCGCGTAGTCCACGGGGACGTCGAGCATCGCGCACTGCAGGGCCGGGGTCGTGGCGTCACCGCAGGACGTCCAGGCGAGCGAGCTCACCCCGGTGCCGTCCTGCCGGTCGGGTGCCGCGACGGACGGCACCGCGCCGCCCAGCAGAACCGTGGAGACCGCCATGGCCACCAGGGCCGACGATCTTCTCATCTGACCTCCTCAGTCGGCGCGCCGCACGAAGGGCGCGACAGGGTCGAGCGAACTGTGGTGCGGGGAAAGGGCGTTGGGGCGTGCGCGCGATCGCGGTCTGCCGACAACCCATCAGTGCAATGTAAAATAGTACGGTGACATTGCACATGCCACCCCTAGACGAGATCCGCGGGCCGACAATCAGCCCGCGGCCCGCTCGGTACGACGACGCTTACGATCCCTAGGCGCGCGGGACCTGGTACTGCCTGGCCACCCACTCCTGGAAGTGCGGTGCCCGGGCCATGAGTTCCTTGTAGGCGGACGCGGCGGCACCGAACAGCGCCTCCGCGACCTCCTCGGAGACCCGCGCCTTGTGCCACACCATCACGTAGCGGCACCACAGCGGTGTGCCGGCCAGCGGTCTGATGGTGACGCCCGGTATCGGATGGGTCGTCGCCTGGACCATGGAGACGCCCATCCCGTCGGCGATCATCCGCTGGAGCTGCGCCCGGTCGCCCAGGTACTCGTGCACCGCGGCGGGGACGAAGCCCGCGGCCTCGCAGGCCGCGTAGTACACCCCCGGCCAGCCGGCGCCGTCGTCCGGGGTGAGGAACCAGGCGTCGTCGGCCAGATCGGCGAGCGCCACCTCGCGCTGGCCGCTCTTGGGGTGGTCGGCGGGCAGCGCCACGAAGCAGGGCTCGGTGACGAGGGCGCGGCGGGCGAGGTCGGCGGAGTGCCGCAGCTCCTGGCCCGGGTAGTCCACCGCGATGGCCACGTCCACCTCGTCCCCCTCCAGCAGGGCGACGATCTCGGACGAGGAGTACACGCTGCTCACCAGGGGCGCCAGCCCCGGCAGCACCTTGCGGGCGCGGCCGACCAGCCCGGGCAGCACGGGGGTGTTCGTCGCGGCCAGCCGCAGCACGCGGTCGGTGGCGCAGGGCGCGCCGGTGGTGCGGCGGCCGATGGCCTGGGCGCGGGTGAGGACGTCGCGGGCCTGCACCACGACCTCGAAGCCGAACGGCGTCGGATGGATGCCGACCCGGCCGCGGACGAACAGCTCCTGCCCGAAGAACCGCTCGATCCGCTGGAGTTGGCTGCTGACCGCGGGCTGGGTGAACCCCAGAGCCGCGGCCGCGCGGCCGAGGCTGCCCGTGTCGGCGATCGCGCACAGCGTCCGCAGATGCCGAAGCTCGAGTTCCATCCGTGCTCCTCCAGATTGCGGCACCGTCACAGCAAGAACAACGTGACATTGTATACTCGCGTCACCGCTCGTCTGGAGGGTCGATCATGGGCCATTTGTCGTCGCGCAGGATCGTCCCCGTCCACGAGCACCTGCGAGACCAGGTGGCCCACGCGCTGCGCGCGGCGCTGATCGCGGGCGAGCTGCTGCCGGGGATGGTGTACTCCGCGCCGACGCTCGCCGCCGAGCTGGGCGTCTCCGCCACCCCGGTGCGCGAGGCGATGCTCGACCTGGCCAAGGAAGGTCTGGTGGAGGCGGTCCGGAACAAGGGCTTCCGGGTCACCGAGGTCACCGACCGCGACCTCGACGAGTACACCGAGATCCGTGAGCTGATCGAGGTCCCCACCATCGCGCGCGCCACCGCCGTCGCCTCCCCCGAGGCACTGGAGGAACTCCGCCCGGTGGCACAGGAGATCGTCACCGCGGCGCGGGGCCATGACCTCATCGCGTACGTCGACGCCGACCGGCGCTTCCATCTCGCGCTGCTGTCCCTGGCGGGCAACGACCACCTGGTGCACGTCGTCAGCGACCTGCGCAAGCGCTCCCGGCTGTACGGCCTCAACCGGCTGGACGCCAACGGCACGCTGGTGGACTCCGCCGAGGAGCACATCGAACTGCTCGACCTCATGCTGGCGGGCGACATCGAGGGTGCCCGCGCGTGCATGCGCCGCCACCTCGGCCACATCCGCTCCCTGTGGGCGAACGGCCGGGAGGAGGAGGCGGCCGCGGCGGCGCCCGCGGCGACGCCGAAGAGCCGGGTCAGGTGACCGGGCCGCCTCGGGGAGGAGACGGCCCGGTACCCGGTACGGGTCAGCCGTCCAGCAGCGCCCCCATCCACGCCTCGATCGTGTCGGCCTCCCGGGGCAGTGCCTTGGACATCAGCTGGGCGCCGTTCGCGGTCACCACCAGGTCGTCCTCGATGCGGATGCCCATGCCGCGCAGCTCGGCGGGCAGCAGCTCGTCGTCCGGCTGGAGGTACAGGCCCGGCTCGACGGTGAGGACATGGCCTTCCTCCAGGACACCGTCGAGGTAGGTCTCGGCGCGGGCCGCCGCGCAGTCGTGGACGTCCATGCCGAGCATGTGGCCGCTGCTGCACAGCGTCCACCGCCGGTAGACACCGCTCGCCGGGTCCAGCGCCTCCTCGGGGGAGACCTTCAGGACGCCCCACTCGTGCAGCCCCTCGGCGATCACCCGCATCGCCGCCTGGTGGAAGTCACGGAACCTGGCGCCGGGCCGCAGCGCCGCGATCCCCGCGTCCTGCGCGGCGAGCACCAGGTCGTACGCCGTCCGCTGCACGGGTGAGAAGCGGCCGGACAGCGGCAGGGTGCGGGTGATGTCGGCGGTGTAGAGGGTGTCGGTCTCCACGCCCGCGTCCAGCAGCAGGAGTTGGTCGCGGTCCAGCGGCCCGTCGTTGCGTGTCCAGTGCAGGACGCAGGCGTGGGCGCCGGCCGCGGCGATCGTCTCGTAGCCGACGCCGTTGCCCTCGGCCCGGGCGCGCAGGCCGAAGACGCCCTCGATCCACCGCTCGCCGCGCGCGTGCCGCAGCGCCTGGGGCAGGGCGCGGACCACGTCCTCGAATCCGGCGGTGGTGTGGTCCACGGCCAGTTGCAGCTGCCCGACCTCCCAGGGGTCCTTGACCAACCGCAACTCGGCGAGTGCGGCGGTGAATTCGTCGTCGCCCGACGGCCTGAGGCGGTCGCCGCCGACGAGTCGGTCGACCTCGCCGTCGACACCGGCCAGCAGCCGGGTGGTCGGCGCGGCGCCGTCCAGGAGCTTGGCCAGCCCGTCCAGGTGCTCGCAGCGCAGCCCGCTCATGGCCGCCGCCTCGTCGAGGTCCGGCCGCCGGCCCACCCAGTACTCGCCGTACCGGCGGTCGCGGTAGAAGTCCTCGCCGTCGCGCGAGGAGCGGGGGCGCAGGTAGAGGACGGCTTGGTGACCGCTGCCGGCCGGTTCCATCAGCAGGACGTTCCCCGGCTGGTCCTCGCCGGTGAAGCCGGTCAGCCAGGCGAAGGCGGTGTGCGGCCGGAAGCGGTGGTCCACATCGTTGGAGCGCACCGCGAGCCGGCCGGCGGGCACGATCAGCCGCTCCCCCGGGAAGCGCGCCGACAGCCGCGCCCGGCGCGCCGCCATCAGCGACTCCCCCGGCACCCGCAGGTCCGCGGGCAGCGGGCTCGGCGCCCACCCCGTCGTCATGAAGTCGCGGAGCGCCGGGGACACGGCCAGGTCGTGGCTGCCCGTGTGCAGGCCCGTCGAGGGCGTACTCAAGGTCTCGGTCATCTCAGGGCGACTCCTTCGCCATCCGCTTACGTCAAGCCCGCGGGCCATTGCAATGTCACATTACGTGGCAGGAAGGACCGCGCGTATGCCCCGGAGCGGACGTTATGACCACCCCCCGGCAAGTCCTATGCGTGGCGGTGGCCGGGCGACACGGCCGCCCGGCCACCCCTCGTCAGGTCAACTCACCGGGTCAACTCACCTGCATCGCGGGGCTGTTGTACGCCTCCGCCCGGAGCACGGGCTCCGAGCCGAGGGCGCCGGAAGGCCAGGACAGCGTGACCGTACGGGACTCTCCCGGCAGCAGCCACAGGTAGTTGTCGCTGTACAGCGTCGGCAGCACGCGCATCCCCCCGTGACCGTCGAGCAGCGAGAGCCGCACCATCGCCGCGACGCCCGGGCCGCGGTTGGTGACGGTGGCGGTGAGCGTGCCGCGTGACCCGGAGCGGCCGACCCGCCCGAGGGAGGCGGACAACCGCACCTGCCGGGCGGCGTTCAGCGCCTTCATGGCCGCCGGAGTGCGGTACCGCCAGTAGGTGTTCCGCGACAGCTCCCGGCCCTTGGCGTCGGTCAGCACCAGCCGCAGCAGGTGCAGATCGGGCAGGTCGTCCGTCCAGCCCGCCGCGAACGCCCGCGCGGTCGCCGACGATCCGACGTCCAGCGACGCCCGGAGCTCACCGCCCAGCGGGCGCCCGGCCAAGTCGTAGGCGCGGGCGCTGACCCGGGCGCCCTTCAGGTCCCGCGCGGTGTGGTTGACCGCGATGACCTCCCACCCCAGCGGATCGGCCTGGACGTGCAGCGGCTCGCAGGCCGTGCGGGAGCCGTAGTACATGCCGTTGACGTCGAAGTCGTAGTCGTAGGTCTGCCACACCGTGCTGTGCCAGGCCGGATGGGACATCCACAGCATGAGTCCGCTGGCGTCGTCCCACAGGTTGGCGTTCCACGCCTCGAACATCGCCCGGCTGTTCTCGAAGTTGACGAACTGCGCCTTCCTCGCGAAGTCGTCCAGGCCGGTGGCCGCGCCCAGCCGGGCCTCGATCGCGGCCTTGTAGTTCTGGGGTGCCTGGTTACCGTGCTCGCTCCAGTCGTGGTAGTACCAGGCGCCGCCGATCGGCCACTCGGGCTCGTCACCCACCATGTTCCGCATGCTCTCCGCGGTGGAGACCACCGGCATGCCGATCTCCGTGTGGAAGCCGAAGCTGTTGCTGCCGTACGACGAGGGGTCGTAGTACTTCTCCGGCTCGACCCAGTTGTATGGGCCGCCGCCGCTGATGATCCCGCCCGCCGAGTTGTTCTGGTAGAGCACCCCGGGCGCCTGCGACAGCACCGCGTCCCGCATGCCGTCGTCGATCGCCTGGGGCGGGTTGCCCTCGTTGGCGCCGCACCAGACCACGACGGAGGGGTGGATGCGGTAGCGCAGCACGGTGTCACGGGCCAGCGAGTTGTACGTGTCGTGGTCCGGCGGGTCCATGCCCCACGCGTTGGGGAAGTCGTTCCAGACCAGGATGCCGTGCTCGTCGCAGGCGGCGAAGAACTCCTCGCGGTCGCTGCAGCCCACCCAGTTGCGGATCATGGTGAAGTTCATGTCGCGGTGCATCCGCACCGCCGCGTCCATCCGCTCCGCGGGCATCCGGCGCAGCAGCTCGTCCCAGCCCCAGTTGCCGCCCCGGGCCAGCACCCGTACCCCGTTGACGCTGATCCGCAGCGGATCGGGCGAGTTCTTCACCGACTTGACGTCCGTCCACGCCTGCCCGTCGTCGGACACCTGGATGACGTACGTCTTGGGGTAGGCCGCCTCCCAGAGGATCGCCACCCGGTCGAAGCCGCGGGAGGAGCCCAGATCGACCTGGATCCACTGGTGGTCGGCGTACTGCGAGGACCAGCGGGTGCCCGGCGCGCCGTCGGTGGCGTTCACCGCCGGGTACGAGGCGTCCTCGCTCGACGCGGTCGCCGTCCTGTGCAGCGCCAGGTCCGTACCCGGGTCGGCGCTGTCGATCACCGCCAGCGACCACAGCGAGTTGCCCCAGCTCGTCTGCCGCAGGCCGCAGTTGATCCGCACATAGCGCGCGGTCCGGGCCGTGAAGTCCTCCACCTGAAGGCTGGCGTCGCCGCCGTTGAACGGCAGCGGTACGGCCGTGTTGTCGACCGCCCCGGCGTCGGTCCACGCGGAGCCGTCGGCGGACACCTGCACCACATAGGTCTGCGCGTACGCCTGTTCCCAGGTCAGGTCGACGCGGTCGAAGGCGACGGAGGACCCCAGGTCGACCTGGATCCACTGGTCGTCCTGGTAGGCGGAGGTCCAGCGGGTGCCGGGGTCGCCGTCGGTGACGCTGCCGGGCTGGGTGCCGTCCGCCACCGTGGACGCGGTCGCGGGGGCGTGCAGCGCCAGGTCCATCGCGGGCCGGGCGCTGTCCACCACGGAGAGCGTCCACAGCGAGTTGCCCCAGCCGGTGGCGCGGGTCAGGCAGTGCACCCGCACGTAACGGGCCGTCCGCGGGCCGAGGTCGACGCTCTGGGTGTACGCGTCGCCGCTGCTGGTGAAGGCCAGCGGGACCTTGTACTCGTAGCCGAACTGGCGTATCCCGAACCGGGTGGTCCGCCGGTCGCTGCGCTCGCCCGCGACGGTCGCGGTGAGGGTGAGGTCGTACAGGTGCGGGTCGCCGAGGCCGTTGGGCCACCACAGCCGGGGGTCGCTCACCCGCAGGGCGGCGAAGGTGCCGGGGGCGAAGACGACATCGAGCCCCTTGCCCGCGGGGACCGTGACGACCTGGGACACGGTCACCCCGTCGAACGCCGCCGTGACCGTCGTGCGGCGGTCCGCCGCCCCGGCGTTGCGCACCGGCACCGTCACCGTCAGCTCCGCCACCGACGTGTCCGGCAGCTTCGGCAGGACGGTGTCCACGCGCGGGTCGCCGATCACGACGTCGCCGGTGGAGCGCAGCCTGACGTGGTTCCAGATGCCCGCCACCCGGTCCCGCACCGCGGGCATCCAGTCCCAGCCCGAAACGGCCAGGTACGTCGGCGAGTTGAGGTTCATCTGACCGGCCCCGGCGTCCACCCAGGACTCGCCCGCCGGGCCCTTGTCACCGGGGCTGCCGGGGACGGGCATCGGTGTGATCCGTACCGCCAGCGCGTTCTGGCCGCTCGCCGACAGCAGCGCGGTGACATCGAGGGCCGAGCGGGCGAAGGGGTAGGTCATCCCCGCGACCCGGTGGCCGTTCAGCCAGATGTCGGCCTGGTGGTTGATGCCGTCGAACTCCAGCCACACGCGGCGTCCGGCCCCCGTCGGCAGGCCCTGCGGGACCGCGAAGTCCCGCTTGTACCACCAGGCGTGGCGGGACAGCGCCTCGGGGATGTGCAGGTTGTTCAGGCCGCGCACCGGGTCCGGCAGGTGGCCCTGGTCGACAAGAGAGGCGAGGACGGTGCCGGGGACCGTGGCGGGCAGCCACGCGCTGGTGTCGACGGTCGGCAGCGAGAGGTCGGCGCCCTCACCGCCCGCCCAGTCGTCCATGATCAGGGTCCAGCCCGACTCCAGCGGCACCGTGCCGTCCGCGGCGACCACCAGCGCGGGGGCCCGGTGGTCGTGCGTGCCCCAGTCCGTCCAGCCGGTGGCGTGGGCGCGGTGGCCGGGGGCGGCGCCGAACACCTCGAAGCCGTTGAGGCCCAGCGGGTTGGGGCTGGAGCGCTTGCGGGAGGTCATCCGCACCCAGCGGGCGGTGACGGGGGCGTCGAGGGCGATGTCCACCACTCCCCCGGTGCCGGCGGTGGTGCGGTGGACGCTCGTCCACGCCTTCTTGTCCGTCGAGGTCTCCACGACGAACTCGACGGAGTAGCTGGACAGGATCTCCTTGCCGGTGGTGCCGTCGGCCCAGTTCCCCGGGCGCTTGACGAAGACGGGGTCCTGCGCGTCCGCCTCGAAGGTCAGCCTGATCCGGGTGACCTGGCAGGCCGCCTGCAGGTCGACGGAGATCCACTGCGGGTCGCCGTCGGCGGCCCGCCATCCGGTGCCCCGCACACCGGGTGAGGTGACCTTGTCGACGACGAACTCGCCGGGCGTCGGCGCGTAGTCCGTCGAGGACACCTCGACGGGGCGGTACGCGGCCAGTTCGCCGGGGGTGCCCGCCCCGGCCGCCGGGGTGCCGGAGAGCGCCGCGGCACGTGCGCCGGGGAGGGCGACGGAAGCGGCGAAGCCCGCCAGGAGCGTCGAGCCGGTCGTCACCACGGATCTACGGGAGGGGTGGTCTGAGGGTGGTGTCTGAAGCGCCATGCGAGAGCAGTCCAATCACGCGTCTGAACCCTGCGGGAGGCGTCGGGCGGCCCTGGCAGCGCCTGACAACGTTGCCAAGGATGATTGACAACGTTGCCATAGGCTTCGTCGCGCCCCGGAGGTTGTCAAGGGTTTCGACGGGATTGACGCCATGTGAGATGCGGCGCGACGTGGTGCCGTCGGCCTCGACGCACCGTACAACACCGGGCCGCCCTCTCGGTCGGGGGAGGGCGGCCCGGCGGGTGTGCGGGCGAGCGACGGCGTGCGGGGCAGGTCAGCTCGCGGCGAGGAGTTCCAGCGTGTCGATGACGCGGTTCGAGAAGCCCCACTCGTTGTCGTACCAGGCCACGACCTTGATGTGGCGGCCGTCGACGCGGGTCAGGGCGGAGTCGAAGATCGACGAGGCCGGGTTGCCGGTGATGTCGGACGAGACGAGCGCGTCCTCGGAGTATTCGAGGACACCGGCGAGGGGTCCGGCCGCCGCGGCGCGGTACGCCTCCAGCACCTCGTCGCGGGTCACGTCGCGGGCGACGGTGGTGTTGAGCTCGACGATCGAGCCGACCGGGACCGGTACGCGGATCGAGTCGCCGGACAGCTTGCCGTCGAGGTTCGGCAGCACATGGCCGATCGCCTTCGCGGCGCCGGTCGTGGTCGGCACGATGTTCACGGCCGCGGCGCGGGCGCGGCGGGCGTCGCGGTGCGGGCCGTCCTGCAGGTTCTGCTCCTGCGTGTAGGCGTGCACCGTGGTCATGAACCCGTGCTCGATACCGGCCAGTTGGTCCAGTACGGCGGCCAGCGGCGCGAGCGCGTTGGTCGTGCAGGAGGCGTTCGAGACGATCGTGTGCGTCTCCGGGTCGTACGCCTCGTTGTTGACGCCGTACGCCAGCGTCACGTCGGCACCGTCCGAGGGGGCGCCGACGAGCACCTTCCTGGCGCCCGCGTCGAGGTGGGCGCGGGCGGCCTTGGCGGAGGTGAAGCGGCCGGTCGCCTCCAGCACGATGTCGACGCCGAGCTCGGCCCAGGGCAGCTGCGCCGGTTCGCGCTCGGCGAGCACCTTGATACGGCGGCCGTCGACGACGAGGGTGTCCCCGTCGACGGTCACCGGGCGGCCCAGCCGCCCGGCGGTGGTGTCGAAGGCGAGCAACCGCGCCAGGGCGGCGGGCTCGGTGAGGTCGTTGACGGCCACGATCTCCAGGTCGCTGTCGCGCTCCAGCAGTGCGCGCAGCACATTGCGTCCGATGCGGCCGAATCCGTTGATGGCGATGCGAGTCATGAGTGTGTCCCTTCGGTATCGCCACCAGGTTCGCGCCCCGGGTGCACGCGTGGCCACGGCGTGAGCGCCATGGTTCGCAAGGATCTCGCCAGGCTCGGCTGGCTGCCCGTGCCGAAGGGCCCGGCGGGCTACTCGCCCTTGGTGAACGTCCGCCGGTACTCGCTCGGCGTGGTGCCCAGGATGTGCTGGAAGTGCAGCCGCAGATTCGCGCCCGTGCCGAGGCCGACATCGGCGGCGATCTGCTCGATGCCGCGCTCCGAGCGCTCCAGCAGTTCACGAGCCAGGTCGATACGGGCCCGCATCACCCACTGCATCGGCGTGTAGCCGGTGTCCTCGGCGAACCGCCGGGAGAAGGTGCGCGGCGACACCGCCGCGTGCCGGGCCAGCACGTCCAGGGTGAGCGGTTCGCCGAGCCGGTGCAGCGCCCATTCCCGCGTACCGGCGAATCGCTCACCCAGCGGTTCCGGCACGCTGCGCGGCACGTACTGCGCCTGGCCGCCGCTGCGGTACGGCGCCGCGACCAGCCGGCGGGCCGCGTGGTTGGAGGCGGCCACCCCGAGGTCGCCGCGCAGGATGTGCAGGCACAGGTCGATGCCCGAGGCGGCGCCCGCCGACGTCAGCACACTGCCCGCGTCCACGAACAGCACGTTCTCGTCGACCTGGATCCTCGGGTGCCGCGCGGCGAGGGCCCGTGTGTAGTGCCAGTGCGTCGTGGCGCGCTTCCCGTCGAGCAGTCCCGTCGCGGCGAGCGCGAACGCCCCCGTGGAGATGGCCGCCAGCCGCGCGCCCCGCGCGTGCGCGGCGACCAGGGCCTCGACGACCGCCTCCGGCGGGTCCTCCCGGTCGGGGAACCGGTAGCCGGGAATGAAGACGATGTCGGCCCAACCGAGCGCGTCGAGCCCGTGGGCGACGTGGTACGACAGCCCGTCCCCGCCCGTCACCAGCCCCGGCTCCGCCCCGCACACCCGCACCTCGTACGGCATGCTGCCGCGCGTCGAGAAAACTTGCGCGGGAATGCCCACATCGAGCGGCTTGGCCCCTTCGAGCACGAGGACGGCGGCACGATGCAGGCGGGAGGCGGGCACGGCACAGAGCGTACGCGGCCGAGCCCGCGGGGCAGGCCCGGCTCGGCCCGGCTCGCCAGGACCCGCCCTAGGTGGGGGTGTCCCCGATCGAGGACGGTGGGGACGCTGGTATCGGCGGCCAACGGCCTCTTCGGCCCGGACGGCGTCCTGGGGCGGATCGCCCACGCGATGGACCTCAGCTGGGGCAACTACTCGGACGCGGAGTGGTCCAACGTGTCGACCTGGAAGCACTGAGACCCACCCCCGGCGCGCGCACCGCACACCACAACACCCCCAACAGGCGGACGAGGAGCGCCTGTTGGGGGCCGCGTGCGTCAGTCGGACGCGCTCGGCTCAGCCGAGGGACCACTGCTGGTTGCCGCCGCCGTTGCAGGTCCACAGCTCGAGACCCGCGCCGTTGGGGTTGGTGGCGCCGGTGACATCGAGGCAGAGTCCCGACTGGACACCGGTGAAGGTGCCGTCGGCGTTCTTGGTCCACTGCTGGTTCGTGCCGCCGTTGCAGTCGTAGATCTCGACGGGTGTCCCGGCGGCGGTCCGGTTGTCGTAGGCGTCGAAGCACTTGCCCTCAATGACCAGGGTCTTGGCCGAGGCGCTGTAGACGACGCGTTGGTTGGGCGCGCCGTTGCAGTCCCACACGGCCAGCTGCACCGTGTTGTACGTGGTGCCCTGCGGGGTGTCGACGCAGCGGCTGGAGAGCTTGCTGACCATCGGTACGCCGATGGTGCCGTGCCCGGCCGCGGGGGTGACCTTCAGCAGGCGGGAGCCGTGGCTGGGCAGCGAGGCGGTGAAGGATCCGCTGGACGTGCCCAGGTCGGTGCGGCTCCAGACATCGCGGACCGCGGCGCTGCCCGTGAAGCCGAGATCGGACCAGGTGGCGGTGACATCGGCGGTGGAGCCGGCCAGGTTGAACAGGCCGACGGTGTAGGTGCCGTCGCCGTTGTAGGCCCACCAGGTCTGCTGCTGGGCGCCCTGCTTGACGGGGTGGGCGGGGCGGCCCGCCCGGTCGACGGCGAGCACCTCGTCGTTGGTGAGCAGGGACAGGTCGGTGGAGTCCATGTGGGTCATGTCGGTGCCCAGGATGAGCGGGGCGGCCGAGATGGACCACAGGGTGAGCTGGGTGCGGCGCTCGTCCACCGTCAGCCCGTTGCTGGAGCCGTTGCCGACCTCGATGGAGTCGGGGTCGCCCCAGCCGCCCGGGCCGTCGTATCGGACCCAGGCGGGGAGGTCGTCGAAGCGCTGCGAGACGTTGTTCCAGTTGGTCAGGGTGCTGCAGTAGCACTCCACGTCCCCGTCGACGCGCCAGCCGTTGGAGTTGTCGCGCCAGGTCTTGCCCTGGTTGACGTCGAGGGAGTTGGACAGCTGGAAGTGGATGGTGCGGCCCGACTGCTGCAGCGCCTGCGACCAGTGCTGCACGTCCGCCATGTCGCTGGTGCCGACGCCGTCCATCTTCAGGTAGTCCGCGCCGTAGGAGGCAAGCAGGTCGGCCCACGAGTTGAGGTACGCCTGGGCCGCGGCGGGGTTCTTGGCGTAGTCGATGAAGTACATCGCGCCGTTGCCGAAGTTGTAGTTCTTCTCGTAGTGCGTGGTGTCGGAGACGATGTCGCGGGCGTGGTACGAGGTGCCCTGGATGGGCGTGTTCTGGTTGTACGCGGCCACCGGGATGCCCGGCGTCAGGTACATCCCGAACTTCTCGCCCTTGCCGTGCACGTAGTCCGCGACGGCCTTCATGCCGTGCGGGAACCTGCCGGTGTCCACCACCCAGCGCCCGGCGGAGTCGACGTTGCTTCCCGGGTTGAGGTAGTAGAAGTCGTCGATGTTGATGTAGCTGAACCCATGGCCGACCAGGCCCGTCGAGGCCATCGCGGCCGCCTGAGCCTCGATGTTGGCCTCGGTCGGGTTCTTGCGGATGAAGCTCCAACTGCTCCAGCCGGACTGCGGCGTGAGGGCGGCCCCGTTGCCCTCGGCGTGGGCGGCGGATCCGGTGGTGGCCGCGTCGGCGCCGTAGAGGAACGAGCCGAGAAGGGTGGCCGCGCCCAGCAGGCCCAGCCACCTTCTGCCGCGCCCTCGGGTGCGCGTGGCGTGCGGACGTGTCCGCAGGGGGGATGTCATGGTGATGCGACTCCTCGCGGTGCCGTGGGGGGGCGGGGCCGGTCGGCACCCGCAACACTCGCGTCGCATGGTGATGCTCTGTGCGTAACACCGTCAAGACAATCGACAAGATGCAAAATAATCCAACATCCAGATCGCCTTCCCGCGCGGACCCGCACCACCGGAGCGCGGGCCTCACCCCATCTCATGATCGCTTCTGATCGTTTCCGGGCATTTTTGTCGTGAGGGGTTGACCCCAAAAGAAACACGACCACACACTGTGCTCCAACTTCCCAGCGGTATGCGGGCGTTCCACAGAGTCGAACGATCCCGGGCGCCCCGGCCGCCACACCCCCCACGGCGAAGGGCGACCCATGCGTCGCACGGCACGACTGACCCCCTTATGGATTCTGGCCCTCCTGGCCGCGCTGCTCGCGGTCGCGGCGGCTCCGGCGCGGGCCGCCACCACATCCGTCACGATCGACGGCACACAGAGCGGCCGGACGTACGACGGCATCGGCGCGATCAGCGGCGGCGGGGGCAACTCCCGCCTGCTGCGCGACTATCCGGCCGCCCAGCAGTCGCAGATCCTGGACTACCTGTTCAAGCCCGGCTACGGCGCCGACCTGCAACTGCTCAAGCTGGAGATTGGCGGTGACGCCAACTCCACCGACGGCTCGGAACCCTCCATCGAGCACAGCAGGGGCCAGATCAACTGCGACGCGGGCTACGAGTTCTGGCTCGCCGAGCAGGCCAAGGCCCGCAACCCCGCACTCAAGCTCTACGGTCTCGCCTGGGCCGCGCCCGGCTGGATCAACGGCGGCTTCTGGTCCACCGACACCGTCAACTACCTCATCTCCTGGCTCGGTTGCGCCAAGCAGCACGGCCTGACGATCAGCTACCTCGGCGGCTGGAACGAACGCGGCCACGACGCCAACTGGTACATCCAGCTGCGCTCGGCACTCGACAGCGCCGGATACGGCGGCGTGCAGCTCGTCGGCGACGACTCGGGCTGGAGCGTCGCGGACGACATGGCGAAGAACGCCGCCTTCGACAACGCGGTGTCCGTCGTCGGTGTGCACTACTCCTGCAACGGCGGTGACGGCGGCGACGCCACGTCCTGCCAGAGCACCCAGACCGGACGCGACCTCGGCAAGCCGCTGTGGGACAGCGAGAACGGCTCCCAGGACATGAACACCGGGGCCCCCGCGCTGATCCGCGCGATCACCCGCGGCTACGTCGACGCGAAGATGACCGCCTACCTCAACTGGCCACTGCTCGCCGCGATCTACCCGAACCTGCCGTACTCCACGGTGGGCCTGGCCACCGCGGGCTCGCCGTGGTCGGGCAACTACACCATCGGCGCCAGCACCTGGGCCACCGCGCAGGTCACCCAATTCACCCAGCCCGGCTGGAAGTTCATCGACTCCGCCTCCGGCTACCTCGGCGGAGCCGAGTCCAACGGCACCTACGTGAGCCTGAAGTCGCCGAACGGCACGGACTACTCCACCGTCCTGGAGACCACGACGGCCGGCGCGTCCCAGACGGTCGACGTCCATGTCCAGGGCGGACTGTCCACCGGACCCGTCCACGTCTGGGCGACCGAGGTGAACAACCCGAGCGCCGCCACGTCCTTCGTGCACACGCAGGACATCACACCGTCGGGCGGCTCGTACTCCCTGACGCTGCAGCCCGGTTACGTCTACACCGTGACCACCACCACCGGTCAGGGCAAGGGCACGGCGACCGCACCGGCCGCTCACACCCTCGCACTGCCTTACAGCGACACATATGACAACGATGCCATCGGCAGCGAGGCGACCTATCTGTCCGACATGCAGGGGTCCTTCGAGGTCCAGCCGTGCACCGGCCGCTCCGGCAACTGCGTCCAGCAGATGGCGCCGGTCAAGCCGATCGAGTGGCAGGACGACTCCGACTCCTACGCCCTGACCGGCGACACCACCTGGTCCAACTACACCGTCAGCTCCGACGTCCTGCTGCGCGGCGCGGGCACCACCGAACTGCTCGGCCGTGCCAACACCCAGCTGCGCCCCCAGTCGCACATGAACGCCTACTACTTCCGTATCCGCGACACCGGCCAGTGGTGGATCGAGAAGATGTACACCGACGGCTCCAACCACACGCTGGCCACCGGCACCACCACCGCACTGGGCACCGGCGCCTGGCACCGCCTCGCCCTCACCTTCCAGGGCTCCGCCATCAGCGCCACGGTCGACGGCAGGCAGGTCGGCTCGGTCACCGACACCTCGTTCCAGTCCGGGCAGGCGGGGCTGGGCATCCAGGGCTACCGCACCGACCAGTTCGACAACCTGTCGATCACCCCGGGCTCGGGCGGCGGGGGCGGCACCGCGACCGGGCAGATCACCTCCGCGCTGAACACCGCGAAGTGCCTGGACGACTACACCGACTCCACCACGGCGGGCGCCGTCGTCGACATCTGGGACTGCAACACCTCGTCCGCCCAGCAGTGGACCATCGGCAACAGCGCGGTCACCGTCAACGGCCTGTGCCTGGACGTCGTCGGCAACGCCACCGCGAACGGCTCCGCGGTGGATCTGTGGACCTGCCACGGCGGGTCCAACCAGCAGTGGACCGTCAGCAACGGCACCCTGGTCAATCCGGCCTCGGGCCGCTGCCTCGACATCCCCGCACTCAACACGGCCAACGGGACCGCCCTGGAGATCTGGGACTGCAACGGCGGCGCCAACCAGCGGTGGAACCTCCCCGCCGCGTCCTGAACGAGGCCGCCCGCGGCGGCGCGCCCGTCCGCCGCGGGTGTACGTCCTCCCACTGTCCTCCCACCCGTATCCCCCCGTATCCCCCCACCCGAAGGACCGACCATGATCCCTCGTACGGCACGCCTCACGGCCGCGGTCGCCGCCGCACTCTGCGCGGGCCTCGCCCTGCCCGCGACGGCCACCGCGCGACCGGCCCCCGCCACCGCCGTCAGGGCGGCCGCCGCACCCGCCACCCTGCGGCTGATGCCGCTGGGCGACTCGATCACCTGGGGCGTCGGCAGCAGCACCGGCGACAGCTACCGCGGCGACCTGGGCAGCGACCTCTCCGCCGAGGGCCACGCGCTGGACTTCGTCGGCACCGGGCGCAACGGCACCCTGTCCGACCCCGACAACGAAGGCCACTCCGGCTGGCGTATCGACCAGATCGCCGGTATCGCCGACTCGGTGCTGGCCACCTACCGGCCCAACGTCGTCACCCTGGAGATCGGCACCAACGACCTCAACCAGAACTACCAGATCCCCACCGCCACCGACCGCCTCCACGCGCTGATCGACAAGATCACCGCGGACGCGCCCGACGCGACCGTGCTCCTCGGCACCGTCATCGTGTCGACGAGCCCCACGGAGGAGCCCAACCGGCCCGCGTTCAACAACGCGCTCCCGGGCATCGTGCAGAGCGAGCAGTCCGCGGGCAGGCATGTACGGCTGGTCGACATGGGCGCCCTGACCGGCGCCGACCTGTCGGACCAGCTGCATCCCAACGACGGCGGCTACCGCAAGATGGCCGACGCCTTCAACGCCGGTGTCCAGGCCGCCGACGCCGCGGGCTGGATCAAGGCGCCCGTCCCCGCCCTCACCCCCGTACGTTCCGGCATCGCGGGCAAGTGCCTCGACGTCAACGGCGGCAACAGCGCCGCCGGCACCGCCGTACAGATCTGGACGTGCAACAACAGTGGCGCCCAGGCGTGGACCGCCCCGGGGGACGGCACGCTGCGCGCCCTCGGCAAGTGCCTGGACGTCACGGGCGCCGCCACGGCCAACGGCGCCAAGGCCGAGATCTGGGACTGCAACGGCGGCGGCAACCAGCAGTGGCAGCCGTACCAGGGCGGCTACCGCAATCCCGCCTCCGGACGGTGCCTCGACGACCCCGCGTTCTCGGCCACCGACGGCACCCAGCTGGTGATCTGGGACTGCAACGGGGGCGCCAACCAGATGTGGACCCACGCCTGACCGACCCGTGCGGGCTCGCGCCGACTAGAATTTCAGTCAGATGCGAGCCCGCATCCAGATGCACACCCGCATCGACAGGACCAGGGGTACAGGGGGCGCGGACCGGTGGCTGACCGCAGAAGGATGATCCTGGAGGCGGCGGCGCGGGTCATCGCCCGGCACGGCGTCCGCGGGCTGCGGGTGGAGGAACTGGCGGCCGAGGCCGGGGTCTCCACCGCGCTGATCTACTACCACTTCAAGCACCGCGCGGGGATCCTGCAGGCCACGCTGGAGTTCATCAGCGACCGGGCCGAGCGCTACACCACCGACCGCGAGCCCGGCGCCCCGGTGCTGGACGCGCGCGGTGAGCTGGAGCAGACGCTGCTGCTCGAACTGCAGGACACCCCCGCGGTCCGGGAGAACAGCACGGCATGGGGCGAGCTGCGGGCCAGCGCCGTCTTCGACGCGGACCTGCGCGAGGAGCTGGCCCGGGCCACGCTGGTCTGGGTGCAGGAGGTCGCCGAGCTGCTCGGCCGGGTGCATCCGATGGGCGGGGCGGCGGCGCTCGCCGGCGCCGCCGAGCGGCTCACCGCGCTGCTGGAGGGGCTGAGCATGCGCTGGCTGAGCGGCAGCCTCCCCGTCGCGCACGCCCGCGAGCTGATGGCGGGGGCCATCGACGCCGAGCTGCACCGGCTGAGCGCGTAGCCGGGGCCACCGGGAGGAAGCACCCTCGAAGGCAAGCCGTACTCCGCCAGGGACAGAACGTCAGGAGAACCGCCGCTCCTTGTCCGCCGTGGAGCTGTCGCCGCCTCGCCCGCCGCCCCTAGCTTCGGACTCCCCCAGGGTCGAGAGGCGGCAACCGGTGAACTGGCTCATCCATGACTACCGCGAGGACGATCTGGCAGCGGTGGTCCATCTGATCGACGTCACGGCGGAACTGGGCCAGGAGTCCGTGTTCTCGCTCGCCGAGTGCATCGGCGCGCTCACCACCCGGCAGCCGGCCGTCGTCGCCGTCAGCGAGGGGCAGCCGATCGGCGCGGCGCTGGCCTGCGTGGCGGGGGACCGCGCCTGGGTCATGCGGATCGCGATCGCCCCCGCGTGGCGCGGCCGTGGCCTGGCGAGCGCGCTGCTGCGGGAGTTGGAACGCCGGCTCGTCGCCGCGCGCGTCCGCAGGATCGCCTACGTGCTGCCGGAGGAGGAGTTGCTGGGGGAAGGGCTGCGCAACGCGGGCTACACCCGGCGGCCCGCGGTCGCCTACTTCGAGAAGGCGGAGCCCGCGGGTGCGTCCGCCACCGCCACCGCCTCCCTCGACGAGTTGGGCGGGCGGCTGCTGCCCGGCGACCTGTGGGCCGAGGTCGCCGGGATGGAGGCGGAGAAGGACGTCATCGAGCGCCGTATCGTGCTGCCGCTCGCGGCACCCGAGCGCGCCGCCCGGCACGGTGTCCTTCCGCCGCGTGCCATCGCGCTGTTCGGTCCGCCGGGCACCGGCAAGACGACCTTCGCCAGGGCGGTGGCCTCCCGGCTCGGCTGGCCGTTCGTCGAACTGCTGCCGTCCCGGCTGGCCGACGAGGGCAATCTGGCGGCGGCGCTGCGTACGGCCTTCGCGCGGGTGGCGGAGCTGGAGCGGGTGCTGGTCTTCATCGACGAGGTCGAGGAGATCGCCCCGGTACGGTCGGTGCCCGCGCAGTCGGGGATGCACGGGGTCACCAACGAACTGCTCAAGCTGATCCCGCGGTTCCGGGAGGGCGAGGAGCGGCTGCTGGTCTGCGCGACCAACTCGATCCGCTCGCTCGACCCGGCCTTCCTGCGGCCGGGCCGGTTCGACTACCTCATCCCGATCGGCACCCCGGACGCGGCGGCCCGCTCGGCCATCTGGTCGCGGTACGCCGCGCAGCGGCCCGATGTCGACCTCGACGCGCTGGTCGCCGCGAGCGGCCGCCTGACCCCGGCCGACATCGAGCACGTGGCGCGTACGGCAGCCCAGTCCGCCTTCGAACGCGACCTCGGCGCGGGCCCGGCCACCGCCCCGGCCGGCGCGGGCACCGCCGACTACCTCGACGCCCTGAGCCACTGCCGCCCCACGGTGACCCCGGCCATGATCGACCAGTTCACCGCCGACATCGCCTCCCACGCCCGCCTGTGACTCCGCCACCGAGCGCGACGCTTCGACCCATGCCCAGCGACCTGACTGAAATTTCAGTGAGGAGTATTGACCGAGCGCTTGGCCAGTTATAGCTTTCCGGGCAACCCGCTGGAGGGTCCACGGGTTGCTGAATCGGAGGCCGTTGATGAGCGACCACGTAGCGACTGACGGATCGTCCGCCGGGCCGCGGGAGCGGGTGTGGGGGCGGCGGTCGTTCCTCGCCGCCGCCACCGCGGCCGGTGCCACGGCGGTCGGCGCCGCTTGGGTGGCGACGACCGGGGTGAGCTCGGCGCAGCCGGTCCGGCAGGCCCCCGCCGCCGTCGACCCGTGCACGCCCACGCCGACACCCACCGCCACCGGCGGGACCGGTGCCTTCGTGGCGCCGCTGGACAGCGTCCCGCACACCCGCACGTGGATGGCGTGGCCCGACAGCACCTCCATCTACGGGAGCAAGCTGTCGGGACTGCAGGCGAACATCGCGCTGATCGCCAACACGATCGCCAAGTACGAGCCGGTGTACGTGCTGGCGAACTCCCGGAGCGCGACGGCCGCGCGCGGCGCGTGCAACGCGGTGGGTGTGACGGTGGTGAGTTCCATCCCGGTCGACGACTGCTGGATGCGCGACTCGGGACCGGTGTTCCGTACGAACGGCGCGGGCGGACTCGACACGGTCGGACTGAACTTCAACGGCTGGGGCAACCACCAGACGCACGCGAACGACGCCCTGGTGGCGTCCCGGGTGGCCGCCTACCTGGGCCTGCCCTTCACCGCCGCGGGGCTGGTCAGTGAGGGCGGCGCGATCGAGGCCGACGGGGTGGGCACCCTGATGGCGACGAAGTCGAGCATCATCGACCCGGCCCGCAACCCGGGGAAGACACAGGCCCAGTTGGAGGCCGCGATGTGCGCCGCGTACGGGGCGTCCAAGGTGATCTGGTTCACCGGGATCTCCGGCCAGGACATCACCAACGACCATGTCGACGCGACCTCGCGCTTCCTGTCCGCCGGGGCGGGCCTGGTGCAGACCCCCAACCCGGCCGACCCGTCGGACATCTGGTCCCAGGACGAGGACCAGCAGTACGGCGTGCTCTCGACGTCCACCACCGCCCAGGGCGCCGCGATCGCGGTGACGAGACTCCAGTCGCCCGACTACAACAAGATCCGTGCCACCAGCCAGGACTTCGTGGACTCCTACGCCAACTACTACGTGTGCAACGGCGCGGTGATCTCAGCCCAGTTCGGCGACAAGACTGCGGACGCCAACGCCAAGGCCGTACTGACCCGGCTCTTCCCCGGCCGGACCATCGAGCAGCTCAACATCGACAACCTGGGCACCCAGGGCGGCGGCATCCACTGCGTCACCCAGCCGCAGCCCGCACCGTAGGACCGTCAGGCGGACGGGGAGCGCGGGCGAGCGGCGGGGCGGCGAGGTGGAGACCTCGCCGCCCCGCCGTTTTCCTTCCGGTCGCGTGACTTTGACGGGCCGTCAGAGGAAGTAGAGGCGGCTGAGCGAGACCGTGTCGGCGGGGGCCGAGTGCAGCGGCTCGTCGTCGAGGGTGACGATGCCGCTGGCCGGGTCGACGTCGATGCTGCCCGTACGGGTGTTGCGGAGCATGTGGCGCGGGCCGATGCCGCGGGTGCCGCGCACGGCGACGCGGCGGCGCCGGGTGGGCATCGCGTCGCCGTTGTCGAGGGCGGCGCGGGCCACGAAGGCGACCGACAGATCGGCGGGGGTGGCGCCGTGGGCGCCGAACAGCGGGCCGATGACCAGGGGTTCGCAGCGGTCGGTGGAGGCGTTGGGGTCGCCGGTGACGCCGTAGGCGGGGAAGCCGGCCTTGAGCACCATCTGGGGTTTGGCGCCGAAATGGTCGGGGCGCCACAGCACGAGGTCGGCGAGCTTGCCCACCTCGACGGAGCCGATCTCGTGCGAAAGGCCGTGCGCGATCGCCGGGTTGATGGTGAGTTTGGCGATGTAGCGCAGGACCCGCTCGTTGTCGTCGCCGCCGTCCCGCTCGCCGTAGGACCCGGTGCCGTCGAGCGGCCCCAGCTCGCCCTTCATCTTCCCGGCCAGGGCGAACGTACGGCGGACGGTCTCCCCCGCCCGGCCCATCCCCTGGGCGTCCGAGGAGGTGATGGGGATGATGCCGAGGTCGTGCAGGACGTCCTCGGCCCCCATGGTCCCGGCGCGTATACGGTCGCGGGCCAGCGCGGCGTCGCCGGGCAGGTCGGTCTTGAGGTCGTGCGCCGAGACGATCATGCCGAAGTGCTCGCCGAGCGCGTCGCGGCCGAAGGGCAGGGTCGGGTTGGTGGACGAGCCGATGACATGCGGGACGCCGGCCATCTTGAGGACGTTGGGGACATGGCCGCCACCGCAGCCCTCGATGTGGAAGGCGTGGATGGTGCGGCCGTCCAGTACGGCCAGGGTGTCCTGGACCGACAGGCACTCGTTGAGGCCGTCGGTGTGCAGGGCGACCTGGACGTCGTGCTCCTCCGCGGTGCGCAGCGCGGTGTCCAGGGCGCGGGTGTGGGCGCCCATGTCCTCGTGGACCTTGAAGCCGGACGCGCCGCCCTCGGCGAGGGCCTCGACGAGCGGCGCGGCGTGGGAGGACGAACCGCGGGCGAGGAAGCCGATGTTGACCGGCCAGGCGTCGAAGGCGTTGAACGCGTGGCGCAGCGCCCAGGGGGAGTTGACGCCCACTCCCCAGGCGGGGCCGAACTCCTGGCCGATGAGGGTGGTGACCCCGGAGGCCAGCGACGCCTCCATGATCCGGGGCGACAGCAGATGGACATGGGTGTCGATGGCCCCGGCGGTGGCGATCAGCCCCTCGCCGGAGACGATGGCGGTGCCGGTGCCGACCACCACGTCCACGCCGTCGAGGGTGTCCGGGTTGCCCGCCCGGCCGATGGCGTGGATACGGCCCTCGCGGATGCCGATGCTGGTCTTGCGGATGCCCAGCACCGCGTCGATGACCAGGACGTTGCTGACCACCAGGTCGCAGGTCTCGCGCACGGCGGCGGCCTTGAGGTGCAGGCCGTCGCGGGCGGTCTTGCCGAATCCGGCCAGGAACTCGTCGCCGTACGCTTGCGAGTCCGACTCGACGCGCACGATGAGCCCGGTGTCGCCCAGCCGCACCCGGTCCCCCGCGCGCGGGCCGTGGACGGCGATGTAGTCGCGGGGCGTGATCGCCTCCGCCGTGGTGCCGGGGCGGCCGTGGCAGCCCCGGGCGTCGAATCCGCTGCCGCTCACTGGTCCGCCTCCCGGGGTGCGCGGGCCGCCGGTACGTCCGCCTGCGGGTAGTGGAGGAGGTAGCCGGTGGCGCGGGCGCGTTCCAGCGCGGCCTCCTTGGCGCCGGGTGCGTCCAGGGGCCCGTCGACCAGCCCCGCGAAGCCGATCGCCGTCCGCTTGCCGCCGACGGGGACCAGTTCGACCTCCACGGTGGCGCCCGGTGCGAAGCGGACCGTGGACCCGGCGGGCACGGCCAGCCGCAACCCGTAGGCGGCCGCGCGCTCGAAGGCCAGCCGCGGGTTGGCCTCGAAGAAGTGGAAGTGCGAGGTGACGCTGATCGGCAGCGGCGAGGTGTTGGCCACCGCCAACCGCACGACGGCGGCGGCGGGTTGGGCTTCCACGCCGTCGCCCGGCAGCGCCGCGCCGGGCGCCTGCGGGCCCAGCGACCCGGCGCCGCGGAACGGGTCGTCGACGACGCACAGCCGCGTACCGTCCTCGAACACCGCTTCCACCTGCAGTGTCGTCACCACGTCCGGCACCCCGGGCAGCACATCGGCCGCCGACAGCACATGCCGCCCGGCGTCGACGGCCTCGGCCAGCCGCAGGCCGTCGCGGGCCGCCTCGCAGACGGTGTCGGCGATCAGCGCGGTCGCCTCGGGGATGTTCAGCAGCAGCCCGCGCGCGCGGCGGGCGCGGGCGAGTTCGGCCGCTGTGAAGATCAGCAGCCGGTCCCGCTCGGTCGGTGAGAGTCGCACAACGCCTCGTCAGGGAGTAGGGAGGGCAGGAAGGACCGCCCGGCGATCGGGCGGTCCGGGCGCGGCGTGCGCGCCGTCACGACGCCGGGGTGCCGGGCTGGTCGTGGGTCGAGCAGTGGATCCCGCCGCCGCCCGCGGCGATGGCGTCGATCTTCAGGGGGACGATGTCGCGGTCGGGGAACTGGTCGCCGACGATCTCCTGCGCCTTGCGGTCGGCCGCCTCGTCACCGAACCGGGGCAGGAAGACGGCCTGGTTGGCGACGTAGAAGTTGATGTACGACGAGACGAAGGCGTCGCCGCGACCGGTGATCAGATCCGGGTCGGGCTGCGGCAGTTCGACGATCCGCAGCGGCCTGCCGTGCGCGTCGGTGGCTTCCTTGAGCACCTGCTTGGCCTGCGCGGAGGAGCGCGACCAGACGTCCTCGGGGGCGCCGGGGAACGGCTGGTCCAGCAGGACGACGCCCGGTGCGACGAAGCGTGCGAGGCAGTCGACGTGCGCGTCGGTGATGTCCTGTCCGCGCACTCCGGCGAGCCAGATGACCTTGGTGACGCCGAGCGCGGCCTTCAGCTCGGACTCGATCCGGTCCCGGGACGTGCCCGGATTGCGGTTGTCGTTGACCACGGAGCTCTCGGTGACCAGCAGGGTGCCCTGGCCGTCGGTCTCCAGGGCGCCGCCCTCGGCGACGACGGGAGTGGCGATACGGGGGATGCCGTACTTGCTGAGTACCGCGGCGGCCAGGCGGGAGTCGTTGCCGTGCTCCTTCTGCTTGTCGCCCCAGCCGTTGAAGTTGAAGTCGACGCCCTTGAGGACGGCCTTGTCGTGGACGAACACCGGGAGCGTGTCCCGCGCCCACAGGTCGTCCACGGGCATCGCGACAACCTCGACCTCCTGGCCGCACGCCTGCTGCGCCGCGTCCACCTGCCCCGGGCGGGCGAAGAGGACCACCGGCTCGTACCGGCCGACGGCCCGGGCCACCGCGGCGATGTCGGCGCGGACGGCGGGGAGCTGGTCGTCCCAGATGCCCGTCGAGGCGGGCCAGCACATGAAGGTCCGCGCGTGGCGCTCCCACTCCGCGCCGAAAGTACGACCCGTGGCCGCGCCGGACGCGGGCCGGGAGGAGGTGGCCGGTCCCGTGGTGTCGTCGGCCGTGGCCGAGCCGTCGTTCGACGCGCAGGCGGAGGCGCCGAGGGCGGTGAGACCGGCACCGGCCAGGGACCGCAGGAGGTGGCGGCGGGAGAGCGGAGGGGGCACGGGTGGCTCCGAACGGGAGGGGCGCGGCAGAAGGAGACCGCGCCGCGGTGGGGCGCAAGGGCTGCACGATGCCGCCCCAGCGTCTCATTGACTGAAAATTCAGTCAACATGCCACGCCCACCCGCACCGCGCTGTCCCGTGCGGCGCCCAGCTCGGCGTCGATGGCGTCGCCGAGCAGGCGCCGGGCGTGCTCCAGCGGGATGGACCCGCTGAGCCAGCGGGTACTGAGCCCTTCCAGCAGCGAGGTCAGCCGCTCGGCGGCGGCCGCGTGCTCGGGAGCGGTGCCGCCGGGGCTGGCCCGCCCGATCAGCTCGGCGGTCTCCTGCACCCAGGCGAGCGTGGCCTTGGCCAGGTCCTCGCGGAGGTCGGGCTCGAAGATCGCGCTGGCGCGCAGCTCCCCCCAGGCGGTGCTGTTCTCGCGCACCTCGGGTGTGTCCTGGAGTTCGAGCAGCAGCGCCTGGCGCAGGTCGCCCCGGGGGCCGAGCGGGGCCGCCGCGGGGTCGCGCTCCGCGGTGTAGCGGTCCGCGCGCGCGATGATGAACTCCAGGGTCCTGCGCAGGATCCCGGCCCGGTCGGTGAAGTGGTAGTAGATCAGCGAGGTGGACACGCCCGCCTCCGCCGCCAGTTCGCCCACGCGCAGCCCGCGCACCCCGCGGCGGGTGATGACGCGGGTGGCGGCTTCGAGGATGTCCGTTCGACGGTCCGACATGAGCGGTCACTGTACCCGCCCGGGCGCGATTCCTGACTGATCTCTCAGGTTTCCGCTCTGGAACGGCCTCGGTGGCGGCATTCCACGCCACCCAGGCCGCCCATTCCTGAGCCTTAGGCACGATATCTCCCCTGCACAGCAGCGAGGATTGGCCGATCGAGGAGTATTGACTGAACTTTCAGTTCGGTGGAGTATTCGGGCACCGCACCGCCAGAAGGTGCGGCGATGACAGAGATGAAGAGAAGAGTCGCCATGACGTTCCGTATGCCGGCCGAGTGGACGCAGCACGAGCGCTGCCTGATGGCCTGGCCCGCCCGGCCCGAGCTGTGGGGCGGGGTCCTGGACGAGGTGCGGCAGGAGTACGCCCAAGTGGCCCGCGCGATCGCGCAGTTCGAGCCGGTGACCATGGTCGCCCTGCCCGGGCAGGGCGAGGGCGCGCGGGCCGCCTGCGGTGAGTCCGTCGAGATCGTCGAACTGCCCATCGACGACTCCTGGTTCCGCGACTCGGGGCCGATCTTCGTCACGGACGAGGACGGGCGGTGCGCGGGCGTGGACTTCCGCTTCAACTCCTGGGGCGAGAAGCACTCCCCCTGGGACGCCGACGACCGGATCTCCGCCGCCCTGCTGGAGCGGATGGACGTCCCCCGCATCGCCTCCTCGATGGTCCTGGAGGGCGGCTCGATCACGGTCGACGGCGAGGGCACGCTGATCACCACCGAGCAGTGCCTGCTGCACCCCAACCGCAACCCGGGGATGTCCAAGGAGGAGATCGAGGCCGAGCTGATGGCCCGCCTCGGTGTCACCAAGGTGATCTGGCTGCCCTACGGCGGCCTGGAGGACACCGAGACCGACGGGCACGTGGACGGTGTCTGCGCCTTCACCGCCCCCGGCAAGGTCGTCGTCCACCTGCCGAGCGACCCCGACCACCCCGACCACGCGCGCATGCGCGCCAACCGCGCCGTACTGGAGGCCGCGACCGACGCGCGGGGTGACCGGCTGGAGATCGTCGACCTCCCGCAGAGCGCCTTCGTCACGGTCGCGGGCCGGCCGACCGAGGTCGGCTACCTCAACTTCTACGTCGCCAACGGCGGTGTCGTGGTCCCCGTCGCGGATGTCGACGCGGACAGGGACGCCCTCGCCGTCATCGCCGGAGCCTTCCCCGACCGCAAGGTCGTCGGCGTGCGGGCCCGGGTGATCGCCTTCGGCGGCGGCGGCGTCCACTGCATCACCCAGCAGGTGCCGGCGGACCGTCCGGCGCGCTGACCGCACGCGCCCCCGAGCACGGAAGAGAGAGCACCGATGGCAAGAACCCTGCCCCCGTCCCGAGGCGGTGGACGCCTGCGGCGCGGCCTGGGCGCCGCGTCCGCCGCCGCGACGGCACTCGTCCTGGCCGCCGCCTGCTCGGGGCCGCCCGCCGCGGGCCCGTCGGGCTCGGCGCCCGCCTACCGGCTCTCGGCCGGCACCCCCGCCGCCAAGGGCGACCTGGCCTCCTTCACCTGGGCGCTGTACGCCGAACCGCCGACGCTCGACTACATCTACGCGTTCGACTACGAGCAGAACATGATCCTGTCGAACGTCTGCGAGAGCCTGATGCGCTGGACGCCGCAACTGAAGGAGGAGCCGGGCCTGGCCGAGAAGGTCGAGCGGCCGAACCCCACCACCTTCGTCTTCGACCTGCGACCGGGGGTGCGGTTCCACGACGGCGGTGTGATGACCGCCGACGACGTCGTCTACAGCCTCAAGCGCCAGATGGAGCCCGCGCTGGGCTCGTACTGGGTGCAGTCCTTCCAGAACGTCGCCTCGGTGGCGAAGTCAGGACCGCTGCAGGTCACCGTCAGGCTCAAGCGGCCCGACTCGCAGTTCCCGCAGTACATGGCCACCGCGGCGGGTGTCGTCGCCGGCGCGCGGGGAGTGCGGGCGGCGGGGAAGAACTACGGCACCTCGGGCAGTCTGGACTGCACCGGCCCCTACCGGCTCGGCTCCTGGACCAAGGGCCAGTCCCTTACCCTGGACCGCTTCCCCGGCTACTGGGGCAAGCGCGCCAAGTCCGCCAAGGTCCGCTTCGACTTCCTCACCGACCCCTCGGCCCTGACCAACGCCCTGCTCAGCGGTGAGGCCGACGGCAGCTACCTCGTCCCGACCGAGAGCTACAACCGGCTGCGCGGCAGCGGCGTCGGCACCCTCTGGTTCGGCGAGGGCCTGACGACGGTCAACGTGAACGTCACCAGCCTCAAGGGCGCCCTCGGTGACGTACGCGTACGCCGCGCCCTGTCGATGGCGCTCGACCGCCCCGGCTTCGTCAAGGCGGGACTGTCCGGCGTGGGTACGGTCACCAACTCCGTTTCCCCGCGCGCCGCTTGGGATGCGGCGCCGCCCGCCGTGCGCAAGTCGGCGTTCGACGATCTGCCGTCGGCCCGTCAGGACCTGACGCTGGCCCGGGCGTTGATCAAACAGGCGGGCGCCACCGGGCGGACGGTGACCGTCGCCACCAGCCCGATCGGCCAGGACGTGTCGCTGCTCGCCACGGCCGTGCAGGCGGCGGGCACCGAGATCGGCCTGAACGTCAAGCTGAAGACCATCGCTCCGAACGCGTACACGGCGCTGTTCTCCGACCCCAAGGCACGCGCCGGGCTCGACATGTTCCCCGAGACGTACTACCTGTCGCTGAGCGACCCCATGGACGTGCTGTCCAACTTCTCGACCACGGGCTTCCAGAACTACGCCGGGTACAGCGACCCCGCCTACGACCGGCTGGTGGCGCGTGCCGTCGCCGCGTACGACCCCGACGAGCGGCTGGCGATCGAGGCGAAGCTGCAGAAGACGGCCGCCGACGAGGTGCTGTGGATGCCCGCCGCCGAGTGGCCCACGTCCGTGTTCCTCAACAAGCGGCTCACCGGCGCCCCCACCACCATCTCCTATCTGTACTACCCGTGGGCCGCGGACGTCGGGGCGGCGGGATGACCTTCCTCAGATTCGCCGCGCGCCGGCTGGCCGAGATGGCGGCGACGCTGCTGGGCGCCTCCTTCGTGATCTTCGGTGCGATGTATCTCGCGCCCGGCAGCCCGGCGAGCTTCCTGCTCTCCGGCCGTTCCGCCTCGCCCGAGGCGATCAAGGCCATCAACGACCAGTACCACCTGGGCGACCCTTTCGTGGTGCAGTACTTGCGCTGGCTCGGCGATGTGCTGCACGGCGACTTCGGGCGGTCCATCGAGTACCGCACCAGCGTCTCGGGGCTGCTCGCCGCCCGGTTGCCCAGCACGCTGCTGCTGGTCGCCATGGCGCTCGTGCTGGTTCTCACCGCCGGTCTGGCGCTGGGCTGGATCAGCGCGGTGCGCGGCGGCGCCACCGACTCCACCGTCCTGGTGGCCACCACCTTCGCGGTCGGCACACCGTCCTTCGTGGCCGCCGTACTGCTCCAGGGCCTCTTCGCCGTCCGGCTGCACTGGTTCCCCAGCAGCGGGAGCGGCAGTGGATTCGTCCAGATGGTCTGGCATCTCACCCTGCCCGCCGTCGCGCTCGCCCTCTACCTGATCGGCATGCTGGCGCGGGTCACCCGCAGTTCCATGCTGGAGGCGATGGGCCACGAGCATGTCGCCGTCGCCCGCAGCCGCGGTGTGCCGGAGGTCAGGGTGATCCGCCGCCATGTGTTCCGCAACTCGCTCGGCACCGTGCTGACGATGGGCGGGCTGATCGTCTCCACCCTGCTGATCTGCACCGTCCTGGTGGAGTCGGCCTTCAGCGTCAACGGCGTCGGGCAACTGCTCGACCTGTCCACGACCACCAAGGACTTCCCCGTGGTCCAGGCCATCTCCCTGATCATCGTCGGGCTCTTCATGACCGTGAACCTGGTCGTCGACCTGCTCCACCCGCTGGTCGACCCCCGGGTCACCCTGGGCGCCGGGGGGTCGGCCGTATGACGACCGCGACACCGGCCGCGCTGCGGCGCCGCCCTGGCATCTCCCGGTTCAGGACCACCAGTTCACCGCTCTACCTGCTGTGCCTCGGCGTGGTGGCCGTGATCGTGCTCGTCGCGCTGCTCGCCCCGTGGCTGGTGCCGCACCCGCCCAACGCCGTCGACCTGGGCAGCGCGCTGGCCGGGCCCTCCGGCGCCCACCCCCTCGGCGTCGACGCCTCCGGCCGCGACACCCTCTCCCGGCTGGTCGTCGGCGCCCGCACCTCGCTGCTCGGACCGCTGGGCGTGGTGCTGTTCTCCACCGTCGCGGGCGGCGCGGTGGGCGCGGCCGCGGGCTGGCGCGGCGGGTGGCTGGACTCCGTGCTCTCCCGCGGTTCCGAGCTGGTCTTCGCGTTCCCCGGACTGCTGCTCGCCATCCTCATCGTCGCGATCTACGGCGAGGGGCTGCCGCCGCTGGTCGTCGCGCTCGGCATCGCCTACCTCCCGTACGTCAGCAGGCTCACCCGCTCGCTGGTGCTCGCCGAGCGGGAACGCCCCTATGTCGAGGCCTACCAGGTCCAGGGCCACTCCAGCCTGCAGATCTGCCTGCGCCATGTCGTCCCCAACATCGCCCCGGTGGTGCTGGCCCAGTCCACCGTCAACTTCGGCTACGCGCTGATCGACCTGGCGGGCCTGTCCTTCCTCGGTCTCGGCGTCCCGCCGCTGACGCCCGACTGGGGCCGGATGGTCTTCGACGGCGAGAGCGCCGTCCAGAGCGGCTATCCGCTGTCGGCGGTCCTGCCCTGCGCCGCGATCGTGCTGACCGTCGTCGCCTTCAACGTCGTCGGCGAGCACTGGGCCGACAAGGTCGCCAGGAGGGACCGATGAACGCCCTGGACATCCGGGGGCTGCACCTGAGCCTGCCCGGAACCGCCCGGCCCGTACTGGCCGGTGTCGACCTGACCGTGGCGACCGGGGAGACCGTGGCCCTGGTCGGCGAGTCCGGCTCCGGCAAGACCCTCACCTCGCGCAGTGTGCTGCGGCTGCTGCCCAAGGGAGCCACGACGCGGGGCAGCGTCCTCGTCGAGGGCGAGGACGTACTGGCGATGACCCCGGCCGCACTGCGCCAACTGCGCACGCACACCGCGGCGATGATCTTCCAGGACCCCCGGGCGGCCATCAACCCGCTGCGCCGCGTCGGGGACTTCCTCACCGAGAGCCTGCGGCTGAACGCCGGTACGGACGCCGCCGAGGCCGAGCGGCGCGCCACCGTCATGCTCGAAGCCGTCGGTCTCACCACGGCCGTGCTGCGCCAGTACCCCGGCCAACTCTCCGGCGGCATGCTGCAACGCGTCATGATCGCGGCCGCGTTGACCGGCGATCCCACCCTGATCCTGGCCGACGAACCCACCACCGCGCTGGACGTCACCACCCAGGCCGAGGTCGTCGCCCTCCTCGGCGACCTGCGCCGGCGCTTCGGCACCGGTCTGCTGTTCGTCACCCACGACCTGGGGCTGGCGGCCGCGATCAGCGACCGGGTGTACGTGATGTACGCCGGGCGCATCGCCGAGACCGGCCCGGCCGGCACCCTGTTCCACCGCCCCCACCACCCGTACACCGCGGCCCTGCTCGACTCGACTCCGCGCCTTGACGCCCCCCGGGGGCGGCTCGCCGCGATCGACGGGCAGCCGCCGAGCCTGCGCGAGGCCCTGACCGGCTGTCCGTTCGCCCCGCGCTGCCGTTACGCGACAGCGGTCTGCGCCGAGGAGCCGCCCGAGCGGCTCCCGGTGGCGGGCGACCCGGGCCACCGTGTCGCCTGCCACCACAGCGCCCTGGTCGCGGGCGGTGCACCCGATGAGTAGACCCGCCACGGAGGCCGCCGACATGACCAGCCCCCCGCCGGACCCGTACCCGGACTCGCCCACGGAATCCGCCACGGACCTCGGCGTCGCACGGGACCGGCCGCCGCGCGGGACCGTCCTGGAGGTCGTCGGCCTGCGCCGCGCCTACGGGAGCGTACGAGCCGTCGACGAGGTCTCGTTCACGCTCGCCGAGGGCGGATCGCTGGGCATCGTCGGCGAGTCCGGCTCGGGCAAGACCACCACCGCGCGGATCGTGGTCGGCCTGGAGCACGCCGACTCGGGCCAGGTGCGGGTGCACGCGCAGGACCGGGCGGCACGCGGCGCCGGTCGCGGCCGGGAGCAGCGGCTGCGGCGGGCCCGCGAGATCCAGATGGTCTTCCAGGACCCCTTCCTCTCGCTGGACCCGCGCACCAGTGTGGGCGCGGTGCTACGGGACACCCTGCGGCTGCACTTCCCGGGCACCGACCACGCCCGGCGCACCGCGGAACTGCTCGACCAGGTGGGCCTGGGCACCCGGGAGGCCGCCGCGCTGCCGCGCCAGCTCTCCGGCGGGCAGCGGCAGCGGGTCGCCATCGCCCGCGCGCTGGCGGTGCGGCCCGCGGTGCTGGTGCTGGACGAGGCGGTGGCGGCGCTGGACGTGTCCGTGCAGGCCCAGATCCTCAACCTGCTCGCCGACCTCCGCGAACAGACCGGGACCGCCTATCTGTTCATCACCCACGACCTGGGTGTGGTGCGCTGCGTCACCGATGACGTGATCGTCATGCGGCACGGCCGTGTCGTCGAGTCGGGCAGCACCGCGAGTGTGCTGACGGATCCTCAGCACCCGTACACCCGGCTGCTGTTGGACTCGGTACCGCGTCCCGGCTGGGATCCGCGGCGGATCGCGGAGGCGCGGCGCGCGCTCTGACGGGGGCTAGCGCGGGGAGGAGGGGTGGGCGGCGGCGGTGGCGAGCCCGAGCACCAGGGTGCGCACCACCGCGCGGCCGTCGACCTCGGCGTTCAGCGACTTGACCGCCGCCAGCCCGTCGGCCGCGGCGGCCACGGCGTCACCGAGCGGCCGCGGGTCGAGACCGTTGCCGAGTTCGTCCGCGAGCACCTGGAACAGCCGCACGAACGCGGCCCGCCACCGCCGGTACTCCGCCTCCCAGACCGTACGGACCCGCTCGTCGGTCACCGCGATCCAGTGCACGGACGAGAACAGCCGCGCCAGTTCCCGGCCCTCGCTCTGCCCCAGGAAGGCGATCACCCGTTCCGCCCGGTCGGCGAACCCGCCCGGCGCGTCGACGGCTTCCTCGACCGGCAGGATCCACTCCGCCCGTACGTCCTCGATGACCGCGATCACCAGGTCCGTACGGTTCGCGAAGTGGTAGTGGCACATCCCGTGCGTGACCCCGCCGAGCGCGGCCACGTTCCGGGTGGTGAAGGGCGTCGTCCCGTCGCCGCCCAGCAGTGTCCGCGCCGCCGCGACCAGCCGCCCGCGCGTCTGCTCACCCTTCGTGGACACACGCGGCTTGCGCACGCGGGTGACGCCGTCCGGCGCCGTGACCGCCCCCACGCCGACGCGTCCCCCCTCGCTCGCACCGATAGCCATCCGGCAACTCTAATCGGTTCTCACCTGCGTCCTCCGGCGTGGTCCGGGGGCGCCCCGCGGCGCTCGGCTCAGCGTCCGTTCGCGCGCAGCACGGCGACGGCCTCCACCGTCTTGTAGCCACGCCACTCCAGTGCGGCCGCGGGCGAGTAGCTGGTGAAGTCGACGGCCCATCCGCCGTCCTCGCGCTGCCCGCGTTCCAGGCGGTCGAGGTCGTCCGAGACCGCCCGCGGGTCGACCAGGCCGCGGACCGGCCGCCCGGGTTCGGGCGCGTAGTCGAGCAGCCGCAGCGTCTCGCCCTCGGCGCCCCCGGCGACGGCGAGCGCCCCGTCCTTGGGGACGAACCGTCCGAGCCGGTCGAGCAGGGCCCGCGCCTCGGGGTGGTCGTCGGCCGCGACGTCGAGGAACCGGAGCGCGAAGGAGAGCACATAGGCGAAGGGCGTCTCGTCGATCCGGCCGATCGCCTCGAAGCAGTAGCCCGTCACCTTCGCCAGCCACGGATGGTTCCGTACCCGGTCGTCCTCACGTGCGGCCCGGTGCGCCTGCGCCGCCACCGCCGCCGTGATCTGCAGCGACGACTGCGACGGGTCCGCCCGCGCCCAGAACGGCGCGCACGCCACGGGGTCACCGATCGGCAGCGCGAACGGCAGCCCGCCGTCGGGCAGGCTCGCCGCGTCCAGCCAGTCGAGGAGCCCGGGCATGTGCGGCGACCTCACCGGCCCGGCGTCCGCCAGCGCCTCCAGCGCGTGCAGCGCGGCTCCCGGCTGGCTCTCGGCCGCCCGGAGGTCCGGTTCGAGCCCCCACCCGTAGCCGCCGTCAGGATTCCGGTAGGCGTCGAGCCCCTGGACGACCGCCTGGCGCGCCCCGTCGTCGCCCGTGGTGAGGGCCAGGAAGCGCCGCTGGTCGAGTACGCGCGCGTGCGAGGCCAGGAACGCTCCCGCACGACCCACATCGATGCTCATACGACGACCCTGCCAGCCGCCGCCCCCGGCGGTCTTGAACGAAACGGCCGTCCGGCGGGGCCTGCGGGGCGGCTCGACCCGTCAGCCGCAGGGGCCCGTGTCGCCGCGGCCGGTGACTCCGGGCCGGGTGTTCAGCGACCACAGATGGGTGCACCGCGGGCACTGGAGATGGACGACGGGGCCGTTGTTGGCGAGCAGGTAGCGCCAGTGGTCAGGGCAGGTGCGGCGGTCGGCGCAGGTCGCGCAGTGGCGGGCGTCGTCGCAGGCGGGGCAGTCCACCCAGGCGCGGCGGGCGATGTCCGCCTTGGGGTCAATGGGAAGCCGCACGGCCCGGCCCCTCCCCCGGCAGCACACCGGCCGCCACGAGCAGGTCGTAGGTCCGCTGCTGCTCGGCGTCCAGACCGGAGTAGAGCAGCGCGTACGCCTCGTCCTCGCCGCGCAGCACTTCCACCGGGTCCCAGTCGGGCCCGAGCGCGGCCATGACCTCGGACCGTCGCCGGGTTTCCTCGACGGTCAGGTCGATCGTGAAGGGGGTGAGACCTATGGCGTTGTCCTGGTTCATGGCACGACTTCCCACGCGCGGACGGATCCCTTCCATCCCTACCAGGCACCCGCGGCATCAGGAAAGGGTGACCTAAGTCGCCCCCGGGAACCGGGCGCGGCGCTCCGACCCGGGCCGCGGCGGGGACGGTCCCGGATCGCCCGACAGGCGTGGGCCGTTGCGGCGGCCACGGCCCCGTACGACCGCCACGGCCGCCCGTAGCCGTGTGACGCACTTCACTGTCCGTGCCGGGTCCCTGCCCGGTCGGCGCCTGATCCGCGCACCGGCCGTGTGGTGGGTGGGGTTGTGGCGACAGGGGGAGCGACAGGACACAAAGGAACCGAACGGTTGATCCAACGCTTCTGATAACAAATTCATGACAGCCGGGCAAGAGCGAGAAATCCGCCAACTCGGTGGCAAGTTACGGCTAATGTTCGCGTCGAAGCGTGCGCCCCACCGGACGAAGGTGGGCAAACGCGGGGGGTGTTATGGCGTTACTCGAACATGACCAGCCGTTCCTTCCTGCCCTGAAACCCGCCGAGCGGGAGTCGCTCACCGGGCTGGGAGGAAGGCGGAGGTTCCCTCCCGGGGACCATCTGCTGCAGGAGGGTGAACGCGGCACACATGTGCTCGTCATCCTGCAGGGCTGGACAGTTGTGTCGACGGCGACACAACGCGGCACGGCGAGGCTGACCTTGGGGCTGCGCGGGCCGGGTGAGTTGCTGGGGGACATGGCGGCCCTGGACAACAGGCCGCGGAGTGCGACGGTGACCGCGCTGGGGGCGGTCGAGACGTTGCTGGTTCCGGGTGACCGGTTCCGTCGCTTTCTGATCGAGAACCCGCACGCCAGCGGGTTGGTGATGAGCCAGTTGTCATCGCGCTTGCGCAGCGCCGACATGGAACGTCGCTCATTCGCCTCGCTGACGGTGCTCCAGCGGCTGTCGGCCCGGCTGCTGGAACTCGCCCAGGGCAGCCCGTCGGCGTCGGATTCGGGTCTCCCCGGGGTGGATCTGGCGCAGGAGGACCTCGCCGCGGCCGTGGGGGCGACGCGCGAGGCGGTCGCGAAGGCGCTCGGGCTGCTGAGGAAACAGCAGATCGTCCGTACCGGGACACGCCGGGTGGAGATCGTCGACGCCGAGCTGCTGCGCCTGCTGGCCGCAGGACATACCGGCTCCGCGGACGGATAGCGGGCCGGGCACCCGCCCCCGCACGGCACCACATCATCCACAAGGCGCTCTCGCGCCGCATGTAAACGGTCACAGACGGGCCGGTTTCGCACAGGGAAGCTACTGGCAGTGGCACAGAGGCACACGCAGGGGGGACGACTATGAGTGACGAAGACATCACACCCGCGACGTACAAGCTGGTGATCAGCGTGGACGCGCGGCGGTCGGGCGAGTACGACGACGGCGACAAACCGGAGCTGCGCAAGCAGCTCTACCACGTGGTCGAACCCGCTTTCCTCAAAGCCGGCGCGGCGGGTGCCGATGTCCACATGGAGGACCGGGGGGACGGCATCCTGGCGACTGTCGCCGCTTGTGTGCCGCCCTCCGGTCTGCTGGGGGTCTGGCTGGTGGAGGTGCACGAGGGCCTCCGGGCCGGCAACCGGCGCCTGGCGCGTCCGCTCGGACTACGGGTCGGCATGCATGTCGGCCCGGTCCGCGAGGACGCCCGCGGGGTGAGCGGAAGGGCCGTCGACCTGGCCTGCCGGCTGGCCGACAGCGACGAGGCCCGGCGGCTCCTGGACGCCGCGCACGCCGACCTGGTCTGCGTGGTGTCGGACCGGCTCTACGAGGACATCGTGAGCCCCGGCGGCTGGGGGATCCACCCGGAGGCGTACCGCTCGGCACGATTACCGCTCAAGGAGGGCGAGGCCACGGCCTGGTTCCACGTCCCGGGGCCGGGCCGGACGAAGGACGCCGACCACCGGCCCGCGGACACGGCCGACACCGTCACCGACGACGGCACCGTCACCGCTACCGACGACGGCACCGCCAATGTCACCGGCGAGGGCAGCGGCGAAGGCATCGGCACCGTGGCCGACGAGGGCAGCGACACCGACATCGACACCGATGACCGCACCGGTCATGTGACCGTCGGGCGCGACCAGCACCGCCATGTTCGGCCCGTCTACCACGCTCCGGTGCACTTCGGAGACACCCACGGCGACGACCGCGGGGAGGCCGGCCGATGAGCGACACCGCCGACGAGGATGTACCTAAGGCCGGCCCGCCGGAGCGGCCGGCTCCGAAGGAGGGCGCGGAGCCGCGGAACTCCCCGCCCGGTCCCAAGGATCCCCACGACGCCAAGGACGCCAAGGACGCCAAGGGGTCGAGCGACTCCAAGGACTCCAACTCCAAGGACTCCAAGGACGACGGCGCCGATCCCGAGGAGCGCGAGCGGGAGCGGCAGGAGCGGGAGCGGTCCGAGAACCGGTTCCGCGCGGTGCGGAGCGACCCCCGCGAAGAGGGCGAGGAGGACGCCGCGGACGCGGCGGCGGCGGCCCAGGCCCACCGCTCGGCCAAGGCCACCTTCGACATCCGCCGCGACCAGCACAACTTCCACCGCCCGGAGTTCCACGCCGCGCACTTCGGCGACGTCAACCTCCGCCTCGACGCGCTTCGGGCCACCGCCGTCTTCAGCGGCCGCGTCCCCGAGGAGGAGCTGGAGCGGCTGCGCCAGGTGTACCGGGAGCCGACCGGCTTCGGCGACCTGGAGCAGGCGCTGCGCACCCGGCGGCTGCTGGTGCTCGGCGCCGCCCCGGGCAGCGGCCGGACCTGCACCGCGCTCGTACTGCTCGACCGGATCACGGCACACGAGGCGGGCACGGCCTCCCGGGTCTCCCGGCTCGACCCCCGTACCGTCGTGTCCGAGCTGACCGCCGACACCCTCAAGGAGCAGGGCACCGGGCACGGCTTCGTCCTGGAGATCCCCGAGGGACACGACGCCGCGGCGCTCCCGGCGGAGGTGCATCTCGACGCGCTCGCCGCCGCCCTGCGGACCCGTGAGTCGTACGCCGTCGTCATCGTCGCCTCGGGCACCGCCACCGCCACGCTGCTGTCCGGCCGCTACGGCATGCTCTGCCCGGCCGCGCCCACCGAGGAACTGCTGGCCTCACGTCTCGAAGCGCACCTCGGACAGCAGGAGGGGGATGTTCTCCGGCAGGCGTCCGAGCTCGCCCGGGACCCCGAGGTGGAGGCGGCGGTCGGTCTGGAGGAGTTGCGCCCGGCGGAGGCCGAGACGCTGGCCGACCTGCTGGCCGGGCATGCCCTCGGACGGCTGACGCGGGCGGAACTCCTGGCCGGGTGCGGGGAGTTGGCGGCCCGGCAGGCGTACGACTGGTTCGCCGGGCTGGACCGGGAGACCGGCGGCGACAGCAGCCCGGCCGCGCTCTCCGCCGCCGCGGTGATGTACCCGGCGGCCTTCCGTATCGCCCTGTCGGTGTTCAACGGTTCGACACACAGCATCGTCGCCGAGACCGCCCAGTCGCTGGCCTGGGAGATGGCGGTCACCCGCGAGCCGGAACGCTCCCCCGCCCGCGCCCTGTTCTGTGACGACGAGCCGGTGGCGCTCGGCCTTTCGCGCGCGACGCTCACCGAGGGGCGTGTCCTGGTGGCCGATGTGCCGGTGCCGGTGCTCGGTGTGCGCTTCCGGGGCGGCGCACTGCCCGCGGCCGTACTGGAGGAGGTGTGGCTGCGGCATCACGCGGCGCGCTCCCCGTTCGTCCGCTGGCTGCGCTCGCTCGCCGACGACCCGCGTCCGCAGGTGCGGATCCGCGCGGCGGTGGCGGCCGGAGAGCTGTGCGTCCATGACTTCGAGTACGGCTACGAGCAGCTCGTCCGCCCCATGGCCACCGCTTCGGGGGCCCGCCGCCGGATGTTCGCGGCCACCGTGCTGGACCAGGCGGCCCGCCACGACTCGCACCGCGCCGGCGTGCGCGCGCTGGTACGCGCCTGGGCGCGCTCCGACTCCTCGCCCCTGCGGTGGACCGCGGCCGTGGCGCTCGGCTACGGGCACTGCACGGCGACCGTCGGTTCGGCGCTGGACATGCTGGCCAGGATCGCCACCCGGGACGACGGCGAGCACCTGTCGGTCGTCTCGCACAGCGTCGTCCTGCTGGCGGCCGGCTCCGACGACATGGACGTCCTGCGCAGGATCGCCCAGTGGGTTCGGGGCGTCCGCCGGGACCGCAAGGACCAGGATCTGGGGCTTCTCAGCGTGGCCCGCCTGGCCGCCACCAAGGTCGGCGACATCTGGGACGACGACGCCGCACCGGATCTGGCGGAGTATCAGAAATGGCCGCTGGCACTGGCTTTGACGGCGGCGCGTGAGGGCCGGCTGGTCCCCGTCGCCGATCTGCTGTGGCACACGCTGCGGGTGCTGCGCTCCCGCGACGCGGTGAGTGTCTCGATGGAGACCTGGATCCGCCGCGCCGCGGAGACCGAGAAGGCGGACGACGCCGCGATGTCCGCGGCCCTGGCCGAGTTGCTGCCGCTGCTGGTCGACGACGACGAGGACCGGGACCAGCTGCGCTGGCTGATCAACCGGATGGTGGAGGACGAGGACGACCCGCTCCCCACCGAACAGGCCCGACGCATCTGGCGAACGGTCGAACAGGCCGCGAAGGGGGAGCGAGTATGAACACGGAACGCCGGGAGCTGGTGCTGCCCGAGCAGCTCAAGGGACCGTTCCAGCACGAGTACGACCCGGCCGGGGAGTTCCGGCACCCGGGATCGCAGCTGACCTCGGTGCTGTTCTACCGCAGCGGCGGCTACAGCGTGGTCTCGGCGATGGGCACCGAGCACTTCGGCAAGCGCTTCGGCGCCAAGCCCTACACGGTGATCGAGGTGGCTCGCGGCCGGCACACCACGAGCTTCGAGCTGGAACTGCCTGCCGCCGGCGGGGCCTCGTTCTTCCAGTCCCAGGTCGACGTGCAGTGGGAGGTGGTCGACAACTTCCGTGTGGTGGACCAGCGGGTGGTGGACGTGGCCGAGGTGCTCGGCCCGCAGATCAAGCAGCGGCTGCACCAGGTCTCGGAGCGCTACGCCGTGGACGACGCCCAGCGCGCCAACCAGGCCGTCAACTCCGAGCTGGAGGCGGGCCAGTGGCGGGATCTGGGGTCCGAGTTCGGTCTCCAGACCAAGGTGTTCGTGCGCATCGCCGTGGACGCCAAGGCGGTCCGGCACGCCGACAAGGACCGCGACCTGCGGTGGGAGCAGCACGAGGCCAAGGTCCTGCAGGAGACGGCCCGGCTGAAGGAACGCCACCAGAGTGAACTGCTCACTCTGCGCACGGAGTTCTTCCGGATGATGATGGCCGGCGGCCAGGGCGAGCAGATCAACTACATGCTGGCGCAGGACGAGGCCAACGCCGGGGCGTTCCTGGAGACGCTGCGTCAGGAGAAGCGCGGTGACCAGGCCGAGATGCTGGACCGGGTCATGCAGTGGGTCTCGGACGGCGTCATCCAGTCCCCCGACATCGAGCGCCAGGTACGCAGGATGCTGCTGAACGGCGGCGGTGTGCCGTCCGAGGAGCCGAGGCGCGAGCTGACCGAGCGGGTCGAGGTCCGCCAGATCAGGCCGGACGAGGCGGATCCCGCCGACACCCCGCCGCGGTCCTTCGAGCCGGACGGCTGGGCCCCGAGGAGCGAGCCCGCCTTCGACCCGGACGACGACGCGCCGCAGCCCTCCGCCACGTCACGGCTCTCGCGCGAGGAGCGCCGGAAGAAGTTCGAGTGGTAGCGAGCCGGACCGCCGGCCGCTTCGTCACCGAACGGCCGGCCACGGCGGGGGTGCCGTGGCCGGCCGGCCCGGCTGCGGGCTGATGGTTCGTCAATTTCGTTGTTCAGCCCCCAGGGGGGCACAGAGGGGGGTACCTCATGAAAAGGAAGTCCTTGGCGGCCGCGCTGCTGGCGCTGGCGCTGCTCACGGCCGGCACCGCGGACCGGGCGACGGCCGCACCGGCAGAACAGCACAGCGGCGCCGCCGCCATCGCCCCGATCGACTTCGCGATCGCGGTGGACGAGTCGAGAAGCCTGAGCGGCGACGACATGCTCCAGGAGCGCGACGCCGCCGGGCGGATCGCGCTCGGCGACGTGTCGGCCGCCTCCACCGCCGACGTCTTCGGCTTCGCCAGCGCCGACAGACCACCGCAGCACGCCGTGGACACGCTCTGCCCACCACTGAAGCTGGACTCCATCGGCCGCTCCCAGGTCGGCGCCTGCACGGACAAGCTCCAGATCCGCGCGGCGGGTACCGGCACGGGCACCGACTTCCCCGCCGCCATCCGCCAGGGAGTGGCCGGCCTGAAGGACGCCGCCGCGGGCACCCCCCGGGTGCTGTTCATGCTCACCGACGGCAAGCTCGACGTCAGCGACAGCAGCGCGTACGGCGACCCGGCCCACCGCCAGGCCGAGGGCGAGCACCAGCTGAAGGAGGCGCTGGCCGAGGCGAAGGCCGCCCAGGTGCAGATCTGGCCGCTGGGCTTCGGCTCGGACGTGGACGAGGCGACGCTGCGGCAGATGGCCGAGGGCGGCTACCAGCAGTCGTGCCCCGGCATCCCGGACACCGCGCCCACCGCGCGGGACGTGCACGGCTCGGCGGACGTGGGCGCGGCGCTGGAGAAGGCGTTCGCCTCGGCCCACTGCCTGCACCGCGAGGGCACGGACGGCGGCGGGGCCTACCCGCCCACCACCCAGCACGTGCACATCTCCGTGGTGGCCACGGTCGGCGCGATCGTGGTGTCCAAGGGCGACAGCGCGGTGACGGTGACGTACACCGACCCCAACGGCAAGGTCCTCGAGCCCGGCGCGCCGGTCTCCGGCACCTTCGACGGCTCCGCGTACGACCTCGCGGGGACGGGCGAGACCGTCGAGTCCCTGCGGCTCACCGACCCGGTGCCCGGCGACTGGACCGTCCACATCGACGCGCCCTCCGGGCACCGCGACCAGCTCGCCAGTGTCAGCGTGCTGTGGCACGGGGAGCTGCGCACCTCCATCGCCCTGGACCCGCCCAACCCGCGTCCCGGCAGCACCGCCGTGGTCACCCTCCAACTCCTCACCCGCAAGGACACCCCGATCACCGACCCGCAGGACCTCAAGGGCATGCGGGTCCAGGCCGCGCTCACCGGCAGCGGCTTCGCCGACCAGCCGCTCAAGCTCGCCGACGACGGCGTGTCCCCTGACGTCAAGGCGGGCGACGGGGCCTTCACCGGCACCGCGGCCGTCCCCGCCACCGCGAACGGCGCGATCCGGGCCACCGCCACGCTCAGCGCCATCGGGCTCCAGGCCGACCCCGACCGGAGCGAGGGCGGTCAGGTCTCGCTGGGCACACCCGCGGTCTCCTCCCGGCTGAGCCTCGGCCGTTCCGCCGCCCATCCCGGGGGTGCCGTCCACGGCACGCTGGAGCTGCGCAACAACAGCGGGCAGCCGCACACCCTGCTGGTCTCCGTACGCAACACCGCCGGCCGTCTGCTGACCGTCTCCCCGGCCTCGATCACGCTCCCGGCGGGGGCGTCCCGCAGCGTCCCGATCACGCTGAGGGTCGCCGGCAAGGGCGACTTCGCAGCCGCGGGCGTCTCCGCCCGCACCCGGCTCGGCGGCACGCTCACCGTCACCGACAGCTCGGCGGGCGGCAGCCCGCTGCGCCAGGACCAGCTGTCGGTCGCCGTCACACCGACGCCCACCTTCATGGACAAGTACGGCAAGCTGCTGGCGCTCGCCGCCACCGCGCTGCTGTTGCTGGTCGCGGCGGCCGTCCTGGCCTGGCGGATCCGGATCTGGAACCGCGGGGCGCACGGTCTGCGGCTGGAGCTGAGCCTGCCCGACGGCACCCCGCTGAGCACGCTGCCCGCGGGCCGTGCGCGCAAGGGCAACTGGTTCGAGTTCAAGGTCGTGGACCAGGCCGGTGAGCACCCGACGCTGGCCGCAGGACCGGGCGGCGGCTACGCGATCCGCCGCGACCCCCGGGCGGGGGTGCTGCTGCGCGTCGCCGGTGAGGGCGAACGTCCGCTCGCCCGGGGCCGCACTGCCACGCTGGAGACCGGCCAGGGCCGCGAGCTGCTGCTCGCGCTCGCCGAGGGCGGAGTCCGCCGCCCGCCCAAGCCCGGCGGGCCGCTGCACCGCCTGCTGGGCCGCGGCGGTCAGGTCCGGCCGCGCGGCGCGGCGCCGCGTCCCGCCGGAGCGGGATCGGCGGCTTCGTCGGCTGTCGACGACGACTTCGATCCATTCCTCTGACAGCCGATCACCGAACTGACGCTCCACACAGGGGGGAACACCAATGAAAGTCTTCCAGCCCATGCTCTTCGTCGGCCTGGGTGGCACGGGCGGGCAGGTCGGCTCCGAGCTGGAGCGCAGGCTCCGCGCGGAGCTGTGCGGCCCCGACGGCACCGCGCTGAGCCGGATCGGCGTGCAGCTGCCGTACCAGTTGCCCGAGTGCCTGCAGTTCGTCTACGCGGACTTCAGCCAGGCCGAGCTCGATCTGCTGCCGCTCAACAGCGTCAGCGACCCGGCGCTGCGCACCGCCTACCGCAAGACCGCGAGGGTCACCCATGACCTGCTGCCCCCGGACGACAGCTCGTCCGAGGTCAACCGGGTGCTGCGGGCCAAGTACCGCCGGGAGACGGAGTCCTGGCTGCCGCCGGAGCGCAACGAGCCCAGGGTGGTGCCGCTGAGCAAGGGCGCGGGCCAGTTGCCGACGATCGGCCGGGCGGCGCTGTTCGGCACCCTCCAGCACAGCCTCATGGCGGTGATGGGCCCGCTGACCGAGGCGATCAACGCGATCGCCCGGTCCGGCCCCGCGCTGGCACAGCTCGGCGGCAACCAGATCACCGGCTGCGATGTGTTCGTGTCCTTCTCGGTGGCCGGCGGCACCGGGGCGGGGATCTTCCTGGACTATCTGCACCTGATCGCGGAGGCGTTCAAGCAGAAGGGCTTTCCGGGCGTCAAGATCTACCCGCTGGTGGTGATGCCCTCGGCGTTCGGCGCCGAGTCGGGCGGCGGCCCCGAGGCGGAGCTGAACGCGGCCCGGTCGCTGGTGGACCTGTTCCGGCTGGTGGACGAGCAGAACCGTCCGGTCTCCAGCGCCGAACTGGGGGACGTCGAGGAGAACACCGGCGGGCTCCAGATCCACTATCCCCACGCGAGCCCGATCCGTATGAGGCCCGGGCTGATGCCGACCGGCTTCCTGTTCAGCCGTACCGCCGGCATCCGCCCCGACGACCTGCGGCGCTCCATCGTGTCGCTGGTGATGTCGCTGATCGGCACCGAACTGGGCGACGCTCCCGCCAACGGCGGCGTGGCCCGGGACAGCAACGACCAGACCTTCGCCTCCAGCTTCCTCAACCGGGGCCAGCAGCGCACCGAGCGCGCACCGTCGGGCATCGGCTACAAGGGCGTCTCGACGAGCCTGGTCGCCTCCCTGACCGTGCCGGTGGACGAACTGGCCGAGGTGATGTCGGCGCGCATGCTGGCGGTCGCCGTGGACGCGCTGGCCGAGGAGGGCCGCCGGTCCGAGCGCGAACTGCGGCCGCTGCTTGAGCAGATGTTCGACCTGTGCGGGCTGTCCGACCTGTGGCACCGGCCGTTCGACGCCCCCGCCGAGCCGGGCGAGCGGCCGCACGGCCGGGCCGCGATCGAGCGGGAACTGCAGGACCGCGTCGTGCAGTTGGAGACCCAGCTGGAGAACCTGCGCAAGAAGGTCGCCCGGCAGATGCCGGGCCTGGTGCACGCCTTCACCCCGCTCCAGGCCATGGACAAGATGCTGGCCACGGCCAATCCGTTCGAGCTGCGCAGGATCGTGCTGGGCGACCCGCTCGACCCGGCCACGGCCGTCCAGCAGGGGCTGCTCGGCATACTGCAGCGGCGCGGCCAGCCACCGTCCAAGCCCCCGGGCGTGCCCGCCGGGGCAGGGGACAAGTCGCCGTCGGTCCCGCGGATCCGGGGCAGCAGGATGGGCCGGCTGTACTGGAGCGACCCCGAGGTGCAGCAGGCCGTCGACGAGCAGGACCGCTGGTACGCGTGGCGCTGCCAGGCGGTCTGGCACTCCGCGTGGGCGGCCCACCGCACGTCGTGGGAGCGCTCGGCGAAGATCCTCGAAGGCGAGGTCAAGCGGCTCACCGCGGCCTTCCTCGACCACATCGACGAAGAGAAGAAGACGCACAAGCGCGCCGTCCAGGAGCTCTACCAGGACCGTACCGGCGTCGCCTATCTGCTGCCCTCGCAGCGCGATCTGCGGGAGTTCTACGGGGACCTGGCCGACCGGCTCGCCAGCCGGCACGGCCTGGACGAGAACGACGACGAGGGAAACCTCCTGCTGAAGCTGGTCGGCCCCGACCAGTGGACGGCCGCCGTGCAAGCGGTACGCAAAGAGAAGCCGGAGATCGCCGTGGGCGCGGTCAAGTCCATGGTGAAGAAGCGGGTCAAGACGCTCTTCGCGGAGCGGCTCAAGCACGAGGAGGAGCGTCCGCTGCTGCCCTCGATGGCGTCGCTGCTGGCCGCCGCCTCGGGCGACCGGGGTGCGGCCGAGGGCATCGGAGAGGCCGCGCTCGCGGACTTCGGGCACAAGATCATGGGCCTGCTGCCGATCGGTTTCAGCCCCGAGGGCAACGGCCCGATGAAGGTGCTCATCGTCTACCCGCAGGTGCCCAACCGGCAGGAGGTCGAGGACTATCTGCGCACGGTGCTGCCGCTGCCCAGGGACACCAAGCGGCTGATCGAGTTCCGGGGTGTGGAGACCGAGTCGATCACCGTCGTGCTGTTCCGCAGCGAGATGAGCATCACCGAGGTTCCCGAGGCCCGCAATGTGCTGCGCGGCTGGGCGCGGGCGGCGCGGCGGAACGGCACGATGCTCAACTGGCGGCAGCGGCTGGGCTACCAGGACGGCTGGCTGGCCAGCACCGAGGACGACCGCACCCACATCCTGTACCGGCTGCTGTGCGCGATGTGGAACGGCCAGGTCGAGGTCGTCGAGGGCGACGAGGACTCCCCCGACCGGATCCGGGTCTGGCTCACCACCGACACCCGGCCCGGCCAGCCCGGCATCACGCTGAGTCTGGACGGCTACCAGGACGGCCTGTCCAACTGGGCCGGACTGGTCAAGTCCTACGAGCGCTGGGCCCTGCTCGACGAAGGCACCATCGTGGACACCTACTGCGACGTGCTGATGGACATCACCCCCCTCGGGGTGGACCGGCCCGGCAGCAAGCCGCACGCGCTCTTCGCCCACCTGGTGGAGAAGGTCGCGCCGCAGCAGCTGCGGCTGCTCGCCAAGCGCGAGGAGTCCGACGACCCGCGGGTCACCGCCTGGCTGGGCCCGCTGCGCCGCTTCTGGAGCCACACCCTCCCCGCCGCGCTCGACGTCGACGCCGAACAGCAGGCGTACGAAGTCACCCTGCGCGACCTCCTGGACGCCTTCCGGGACGGCGCCGGCCCCCGCCGGCGGCGGCCCGAGCCGACGGCGGACCACGGGCCGTCCGTCGCCGAGCGGCCCGCTGACGAGGACTTCGGCACGTCGCCGCTGCCGGCGCAGACTCCGGCGCCGGCAGTGGAGCGGGTGTCCACGGCGGCGGACGAGCAGCCGCACGAGAAACCCGGCGAGCGGTCGGATCCGTACGAGAAACCGGCCGAGAAGCGGCCGCGCCCAGCCGTGCCGGAGAGCACCCGGCAGCGCAACGGCGCGGTGAGCGGCGACTTCTACTCCTGGGAGCGTGATCCCGAATGAGCGAGGACCAGGGACCCCCGCAGCCGGTGATCCGGCTCAGCCTGCTGGAGAACGCCGAGCGGTACGACGACGACGAGCGGCTCGCCGCCGCCGTCGGGGCGCTGCTCGCGCCGCACGGGGTGACCGCCCCCGGCGCCTACCGCTTCCTGGTGGTGGACACGCCGGAGGGACTGGTACGCCACCAGCCGGTCTACGAACGGTTGTTGCGCTACCAGCGGTCCCCCCGGATCAGCCTGCTGTGCCTGCTGACCGGCGACCTGCGGCTCGGCGCGGCCGGTGGGGACGCCACCTCCGTGTTACGGCTGCCCGGCATGCTCAGGACCACCTCGGTCGGGGTGCTGTGGGCGGGCGACCCCAAGGCGGGCGGCGGGCTCACCGCGCTGGCCGGGCTGCTGCAGGTGCCGGAGCTGTTCGACCATGTGCTGCAACGGCTGAGCGCGACATGCAACGGGGTGGCCGCGCCGGGCGCGCGCCTGCTGGAGTACGACCTGTCGGCGGCGGCCCGCGACCGCGCCTGGGAGAGCGGTGCGGCCCGCTTCGTGGGACAGCCGTCAGGCGGCGGCCCGGGCGGTTCTGACAGCACGTCGGGCCTGCCGGACCCGCTGGACCGACTCGCCGACGCACACGCGGCGGACGGCTCCGCCGCGTACACCAGGGGCGGACCGCTGGAGGACGATCGCGCCCGCTGCGTGGCCGCGCTGCGGGCCGCCGGCGAGGCCAAGCGCCAACTGGAGACCACGGGCGGCCTGGTCGCGGGCCAGGGATCGTACGAATTCGGTCTCGCGCTGGACGAGGCCAGGGCCGCCCTCAGCGCGTACCGGGGGCAGGTGAGCGCGGTCACCGAACTGGGCGCCCACCCGGCCGGGGCCGTCGAACCGGCCGAGGCCGCGCTGCGGCTCAAGGAGCTGGGAGTGACGTTGCGGCCGTCGGGCGTCACTCCCGAGCAGTCCGGCGAGGGCCTGCGGGCCCTGGCGGAGCGGCTGTTCGGGGCGGGGCTCACCCTCAGCGGCGTCGCCGACCGGTTCGAGGACTGCTCGGCGCGCATGATGCCGTACCAGGACGAGGCACTGGCCGACGAGCCGGACCGCGTCTGCCCGCCCGGCCTCCTCCAGCCGGGAGGCGGCGGCACGCCTCCGGAACCGGGCGGCGCGGCCGGTGCCCGCGTGCTCGGGTTCCTGGCCGGCGCGCTGGCCGGGGCGGGCGTTCTCCCGTGGTCGGCCGGCGCGATCGGTGTGGTGCTGCTCACCCTGCTCGGGGCCCTGCTGGTCTCGCGTCATCTCCCGGCCGGCGCACCCCGGGTGCGCGGCGCGTTCGAGGGGCGGTACGCGGTGGCCCAGGTGGCCTCGGCGACGCTCGGCGGGGCGCTCGCCGTCACGCTGGGCACCGTACTCGGGCTGCCCTCCTGGACCGCCCCGGTGGGGCTGCCCGTGGGCCTGCTGCTGGCGTGGCTCGCCGTGGTCCGCGAGTGGAACCGGGCCGTCGGCCAGGTCTGGAGGGACAGCGGGGCGGCGGCACTCCAGGCCGCCGTGCGCGCCCTCGACGACGTCCTTGACCAGGCGGTGCGCCGCCGCTGGTGGGCGGAGCCCGAGCGGGTCGGCTCCGCGGAAGCGGCCCGGTCGGTGTCCGTGGTGCTGGGGACCGTCGGCGCCGCCGTCACCGCCGAGGCCGCCGCCGGAGTCCACGCCGAGGAGCCGCCCGTCACCGGTCCCGTGGCGACCGCCGACCCCGAGGCGGGAGAGGACGACGACGGCCCCGATGTCCCCGACTGGATGCCCCGTACCGCCGGCCCCGTACCGCCGGTGCGCTCCACCGCCGCGCCGGAGGAGCTCACCCCGCCCTGGATGGACCGGGAGAACGGGGACGGCGGCCCGGATCTGGTCGCCACCCTCAGCGGCGACTTCGCCGATCTGGTCGTACGGGCTCTGGAGCCGTACTGGGAGTCCGTCAAGCGCGGCCACGCCGCCGCCGGCGCTGAGCACCAGGCGGCCCGGCGGGTAAGGGAGTTGATGGGCGTCGCCCGGCGGCATCTGCTGCACAACGGCGTCATCCCGGCGCCCCGCTTCGCCGATCCCAAGCGTTCCCGGGGCGGCCCCGCGGGCCTGATCGGCCTGGGCCTTGACCGGGTCGTCGAGGTCGCCGGGCCGAACGCGGACCGGGAGCCGGTGGTCCAGTTGGCGTCCACCCGGCAACTCCCCCTGCTCAGCCGGGATCCCGTCGCCGTCGAGTGGATCCGCTTCGCCCCGGCCGCCCTGCGCTCCCAGTTGGAGGGCCGGGCGATCGACGGCGAGAGCGTCGAGGACGGCGCCGTATGGACCTACTCCGGCCGCTACGCGGGGCAGTTGCGCCTCACTCCGCTGCGCTCGGGTTCGGTGGAGTCCGTGCGGACGTACGGGGATCCGCTCGATCCGTACCCGCGGGACTCGTCCGCCGTGGGGCCCGCGGACCCGGCCGGAGCGGCCCGCTCCGGCCCGAACGCCGACGACGGTTTCGCGCCCGACCCCGAGGGGGCAGGGCCGAGTCCCTGGAAGGACCCCGTGGACGAGGAGCACTCATGGTGAACGCGTCCTCGCCGCACACGTCCACTCACCCGGGAAACAGGACAGGTTGGCCGATGCGCTTCACCGACCCCTCCGGCCGCCGCCACACCGCGCGTATGGTCCCCGGCGGCGACCTGCCCGGTCTGGTCCGCGGTCCCGCCGTGGCCCGCCGGGTCACCCTCGACGGCCGCTGGGAGCTGGTCCAGGTACGGCTCCCGGCGCCGTACGCCCGCGACGGCGAGGCACAGATCGCGCTGGAGGCCGAGGCGAGCGCGGCTCTGGAGATCCACTCCGCGCTTCTCGGCACCGGCCACGAGCAGTTGTTCCCGATGCCCGTCGGCTACGACATGGACGTCGCCGAGCCGTTCGTCCTCTACCTCGGGCCCCGCGGCGAACCGCTGTCGGAGGCCGCCGGCGTCCAGATCAGGGAACAGCAGCTGATCCAGCGGGACTTGGTGCTGGCCGTCAGTCTCCTGGAAGACCTCGGGCTGGTGCATCGCGGTATCGCGCCCTCCCAGGTCCGCTGGGACCACGCCATGGTCCAGCTCTGGGACCTCGGCGCCGTCGCCCGCACGGGCCGCCCCCGCACCCCGTACGGGACCGCGCCCTACGCGCCTCCCGAGCAGCTGGCGGGGAGCGGCGTGACCGACCCGCGCGACGCGCTGTGGAGCGCCGCCCAGGTGATGTACCGCCTGGTGGCCCGCCGCTCCGGCGACGCCCAGGGCAGACCGGAGGACCTGGACCGCTATCCCTCGCTGGTGCGCGAACTCGGCCCGCTCTTCGCACCCATGGCGTGCGACCGCCCTTCCGCGGCGCAGGTGCTCGCCCGCTTCCAGCCCCGCCCCGGTCCCGCGGGTGCCACGCCCGTCAGACCCGACCCCCTCGAGCCGCTGCGCCGGGAGTTCGACACGGCCCTGGCACGCAAGCAGACAGCGGCGCGGGCCCGGCCGCCACGGCCCTCGGCCGGTCCGCGCGCGCCCGGCAAGGCCCATGCCGTCGAGTGCCCGTACTGCCTCGAACCGATGACGTACGACATGAGCAAACTGTTCCTCGTCAACACCCAGCTCCAGTACGAGCCGCTGGAGGTGTCCTCCGAGCACAACCCCAAGCGGCTGGAGGACCTGCTCCGGCGGGCCGTCCAGAGATGCCCGGGCGCTCCCGGCGCGCCGCCGCACTACGTGCCGGTGCCCTACCTCACCAACGGGCGGCCGCTGATCATCGCGATGGTCGGCGCCTCGCACACCGGCAAGACCCATCTGCTGACCCAGATGATCGGTGAGGTGGCCGCCGAGGCCCTGGCGCCCTTCGGCCTGCGCTGGCAGTCCGTCAACTCGCGTATCCACTCCGACTTCTACAGCACGCGGGTGGCGCCGCTGCGGGGCGGGGCCGAGCTGGGCCACACTCCCCAGACGGCGTTCGCGCAGTTCGCCGAGGCACTGCTGATCACCGACCGGCGCGGCGAGACCAGGCCCGTGGCCTTCTTCGACCTCGGCGGCGAGGATCTGCTCAAGACCGACGAACTGCTCAGATTCCTCCTCAACGTGGATGCCCTGGTCTTCGCTGTCGACCCGCTGCTGGCGCTCCCGCTGCCGCAGCTCGACGAGGTGCGCGCCAAGTACGAGGTCCATGCCAATCCGGCGGGCGACCCCACCTTCGAGACCGTCCTGGACCGCCTGCCGTCCGACCACCGGCCGGTCGCCGCCCTGGTCGTCGGCAAGGCCGACCTCATCCGGTTCGAGAGCCCGGTCGGCCAGTGGCTCAGCGAGACCACCCACCCCTCGCGGACCGGGCTGGACCACGCACGCATGCTCGCCGAGAGCCGGGACGTCTACGCCTTCCTGCGGCTCCACGCCCAACGCCCGTGGCTCAGGCCCTTCGAGAGCATCCCGCAGTGCACCCTGCACTTCGCCTCCGCCACCGGCGGCCGCGCCGAGGACGGCCGTTACCCGCACGGCGTGCGGGCCCGGCGGGTGATCGAACCTCTGCTGTCGGTGCTGTCGATGTGCGGGGTCATCGACCCGACCGAACCCCTTCAGCAGCCCTCCGACGAGGTGAGCGCATGAACGACTGGGAGCAGGACCCCGAAGTGGTCCACCAGCTCTTCTTCCGCTGGCAGGGCAACGCCACCAACCCGCGGAACCCGCGCACCGGCATCGCACCGGTCGCCTACTCCTGCGACGAGGCCCGCGCCTGGCAGCTCTACCACGAACTCGCCCCGCTGCTGCGCGTCGAGGACGGTCCCGACCGGCCGAGTCTGGTCCGCACGGTCGCCTCCACCGGCGAGGTCGTTCTCCTCCACCGCCGCGCGGCCCGCGAACCGGGCGGGCGGGCCACCACCAACTGCCACGCCCTCGTGGGCGACCGCACCTTGCTCCAGATCCGCCCGACCCTCGCCCTGGTCGCCTGGAAGTGGCCCAGCACGCCGGACGTCCCCTACCTGGCCGACGGCGACCCCCGCATCGCCCCGGTCCGCCACGAGGTCCTCCAGGAGTCCTGGCGCAGCACCTTCCCCAAGATCCGCACACGCGTCCAGAGCCTCGCCCCCCAACTGGTCCAGCTGACCGCCGCCATGCTCCGTGCCCCCGGCCACCGGCTGTCCGTCAGGGACGAACGGCTCGCCGACGCCCGCAACATCAACTTCGCGACCCCGCTCCTGTGGGGCCTGCACGAGATCTTCGGCAACCGCTTCTCCGCCGAGTTCAACTTCGCCACCTTCGACACCGCCGACGACCGCGGCCTCGGCATCGTCTTCGTTCCCGAGTGGCGGGCTTCGGCCACGAGCGATCCCCACCTCAGCCGGATCTCCCTGACCGACACCGGCACTCCCCGGGACGACGCCCACGAGGTCGCGGAGGCGCTCGTCGGCCGCTATCTCTCCGCCGCCGAACCCGGCTACTCGGTCGCAGATCTGCTCAGGAAGTCCCCCTGGAATCCCGCTCACTCGGGGGAACGGCAACTCGCGGACCTGGCGGAGCTGCTGGGGCTGCGGCGGCCGGCGGACGTCTGGGTGACGTACGAGCCCCCGGTGGAGGCGAAAGCGGCAGCGGAGGCGGAGGAGGCCGCGGCGGTCGTGGTCTCGGAGGACTGGGTCGAACTGGAGCCGGAGACAATTCCCGAGGCCGGTCCCGGCCCGGTGCCGGCGCCGTCCCGGCAGCCCGCGCTGGCGCCGCCGTCGGCGCCGCTCCTCCTGGACACGTTCACCATGCCCGCCCGTTTCAGCGTCCGGGCGTTCCTGCGCGAACGCTGGGACCGGCGCCGCCGCCGTACCGTCGTCGACCTCAACCGCTACACGCTGCCCGCGACCGCGTCCCTGGGCAGTCCGGAGGGGCCGACCCTGCGGCACCGGCTCCGCGACCTGTCGGACGCGCAACTGCTGGGCATGCTCGGCCAACCGGAGGTACGGCAGCCCGGTCGCAACCTGGTCCTCCAGGTCCTCGCCGATCGCGCCCCGCACCGCACGCGGGGCGAGGCCCGCCAGCTGTGCACCAGGCTGCTCGAAGAACGGCTGTATCTCTATCACGGCCATTCCGACAGCGATTCCGCCGTCGAGACCGCCGCCTGGCTCTTCGCGTGGGCCGTCCGCCCGCACGTCAGGGACTCCCTGCAACTGCCCGGTCTGAACGCTCTCCTGGACACCATCGGCACCCGTCCGACGGGCGCCGACCGCGCACTCGCCCTCCGTATCTCCGTCGCGCCCTACGACGGCACCGCTGCGGCCGACTTCCCGCCGCACATCTGGCAGCGGCTCCTCGAAGCACTGCTGCCCGACGCCCGCAGTGCCGCCACCGCCGCCCGATCCCAGCCTCGCCGCCAGCAGAGCCCGCTGCCCGCCGCGGCCCGCAACGACCGGCGCACCGGCCGGGGCGGCGGCGACCGCACGGAGGGGTCGGTGGAAGGCTGGGTCGTCACCATCGCCGTCGCGCTGATCTGCACCATGGTGGTTCTGCTGGCCATCAGCTTCTCCTGAGGTCCCGCGACACACATCTGGCGGTGCCGAAGCACCGCCAGATGTGGGCGTCATGAGGCGCCGTGGGTGCGCGGACCCCTCAGAGCGCCGATTCGAGCAGGCCCTGGATGGCCTTCGTGCGCTCCTGCACGTGGTGGGTGTTGGTGTCCGACTTGTGGTCGAAGGTCAGCACGCCGTCGGTGAAGGAGATGCCGGACTCGCTGAAGTACTCGCCGGAGTTCTTGATGACGATCTTCGTCAACCCCTCGCGGAGCGCCTCCTTGCCCATGTCGTCGGCCCCGATCGCGCCCAGCGCGTCCGCCAGGGGCTGGAAGTACACCTGCGGGAAGTACTCGGCGTACATGTCGGCGTAGTCGGGGACGGCCAGTTCGTCCCATGCCACCTCGATCGGCACGTCGAATCCTGCCGCCTCGTCGATCCGCGACTTCCAGCCGGGGTAGTCGTCGTTCTTGAACCGCTCAGCGCTGCGGCGCTCCGCCAGGCCCATCCGTTTTCTCCATGTTCTGTGGTGCTGTCGTGCCCGGGAGGCGCCGAGGGGACGGCGGTTCCGGCCGACGGGAAATGTGTACGCAAGGCTCGCGTGATTCGGCGCCTGCCACATCCGTAGAACTACGCAGGCGGCTACCTCAGGCGGTGCGGGCGGGGGCGCCGCGCATGCCGGTGACGATCAGGTCGACACCGCGGCGGTAGTACGTCTCCTGGCTGGCGCAGTGGGAGAGGGCGTCGGCGGCGGCCACCAGGTGGGGGTAGCGGTCGGCCGGGAGGGCGAGCAGGAGTTCCTTCTTGGCCTGGGCGGCGGCCTCGTCGGGCTCGGGGCCGTTGGTGCGGCCCGGTTCCGCGATGACGAGGGCGACCAGCGAGGAGAGCGTCTGGCCCGCGGTCTCGGCGGCCTGCTCGACGGGCATCCCGGAGTCGCACAGCAGCGCCAGGGTGCGTTCGGTGATGTCGCGGCCGGGCGTCGAGGCCAGGATGCGGGAGAAGACGAGGGTGGCGGCGTTCGGGTGCGGCCGCAGCGCGGCGACCAGCCCGGAGAGCAGCTCCCGCAGCTGCTCGTCCCACGGCCGCGCGTCGGGGTCGGGGATGTGGACCTGCCCGAGCAGCCGTTCTATGACCGCGTCGAAGATGCCGTCCTTGTCGGGGAAGTGCCGGTAGAGCGCCATGGCCGTGACGTCGTGCTGCTGGGCGACCCGCCGGATGGTCACGGCGTCCAGGCCCTCGCCGTCCGCGATCGCCAGGGCGGTCGCGATCAGATCGTCCCTGTTCACTCGTTTGGGTGCCGCCATGGATCCCGCCGCCGCCCTTCGTCGGTCCGTCACCAGCCGGTGAGCGTAGTGCGCACCTTTCCAAGGTATACGACGTACGCATTGGCGTGTAAGGTGGAGTGAGCAATGTGTACGTTGTATACGCCGATGGCCAGACCTCTGCGAATGGCCCGCTCCAGCCGAACGACGACGTGATGGGAAAGACAGCATGACCACCTCGATCACACCCCGAAGCCCCGTGCGCTGGTGGACACTGGCCGTGGTCTCCATCGGCACCTTCATGCTGATGCTCGACCTGAGCGTCGTGTCCGTGGCCCTCCCCGGCATCCATTCCTCGCTGCACGCCGACTTCAGCCAGATGCAGTGGGTCTTCGACGCCTACGCGCTCACGCTGGCCGCCCTCCTCGTCACGGCCGGATCGATCGCCGACCGCAGCGGGCGCAAGCGGCTCTTCCTCCTCGGCCTCGTCGTGTTCACCGCCGCGTCCCTGGCGTGCGGGCTGGCCGGGAACATCACCGTGCTCAACGTCAGCCGAGGCGTGCAGGGCGTCGGCGCGGCCATCATGTTCGCGGTCGGCCCCGCGCTGCTCGGGCACGAGTTCCGCGGCAAGGAACGGGCCGCCGCCTTCAGTGTGTTCGGCGGTGCGATGGGTATCGCCGCCGCCACCGGACCGCTCATCGGCGGTGCCATGACCAGCGGCCCCGGCTGGCGCTGGATCTTCTTCCTCAACGTCCCGATCGGCGTGCTCCTGCTGGCCATCGCCGCCCGCACCGTACGGGAGTCGCGGCTGGCCAAGGCGACGCCGCCCGACTTCCTGGGCACGGTCACCTTCACCGTGTCACTGGCGGCCCTGGTGCTGGCCATCATCCGCGGCAACTCGAACGGCTGGCTCTCCGCCACCACCGTCAGCCTCTACGCGGTCGGCGCCGTGGGCCTGGTGGCCTTCGTCCTCGTGGCGCGGGCCCGCGGCGAGCGGGCCATGTTCGACCTGGGCATGTTCCGCAACCGCACGTTCGTCGGCCTGGCCGTGGTGACGCTGCTCGCGAACGGCGCCGGTTTCCCGGTGATCTTCACCGAGACCAGCTTCTTCCAGGGCGTGCTGGGCAGCAGCGCCTGGCAGGCCGGGCTGTACTTCCTGCCGCTGACGGGCGGCATGTTCGTCTTCGGCGCGGTCGCCGGCGGCCTGGTCGGCAAGGTGCCCTTCGCCGCCCTGATCTCCACCGCCATGGCCGCGCTCGGCATCGGGCTGCTGCTCACCCGTCTCGGCGGCGCCGACGACTCCTGGACCGCGCTCATCCCGAGCCTGCTGTTCACCGGCGCGGCCTTCGGTCTCTTCACCCCCGTACGCGCCGCCCTGGCCATCGGCGTCGCCGAACCCGCCCGCGCCGGAGTCGCCTCCGGCATCAGCGAGACGTTCCAGCAGGTCGGCATGGCACTCGGCATCGCCGTCGCGGGCGCGGTCTTCGAGAACCGCGTCGTCCACTCCTTCCAGAACTCCGCCGCCGGAGAGCGGCTCGGGTCGCACAGCCACGACATCGGCACCGCGGTCAGCACCGGCAGCATCGACCCGGCCGCCCACGCGGCGGGCCCCGGCATGTACGACCAGGTACGGAACGCCGGACGGGAAGCCTTCACCTCCGGGTTCCACACCACGATGACCGGCTGCGCGGTCTTCGCCTTCGTCGCCGCCGTGATCGCCGCCGCCACCCTGCGCAGCAAGGACGTCCACGAGAGCGCTCTGACGGGCATCCCCCCGGAGGTGCCCGAGGACGCCGACCAGGCGGCGGTCGACCTCCCGGTCCCGGCGCCCAGCGCCACCTGAGCGGGCGCCCAGCGCCCCCTGAGCGGCCGGTGGTGACCTCCGACCCCCGCGGAGGTCACCACCGGCGTAATGTTTTGAGTACGGGGTCGCCCTCGTTCGAAGGAGTGCGACATGAAGGAATCCGCGGACACCTGGGTCGAGAAGGTGCGCAGTCTCCCCGCGAAGCCGTCGCGGGAGGAGGCCGAGGCGCTGATCCATGACGTGTACGAGTCCGCCCAGAAGGAGCTCGACGAGCAGCGCGCCCAGGCCGAGCTCGAACGCGAGGAGTAGCCGGCGGCAGCCCGGCTCCGGACCGTCACAGCAGTCGGCGCACCGCCGCCGCGGCCGGCGGGCGTTCGTCCTCCTCGGCGAGGAAGCGGTGCAGCAGCGCGCGTCCCTCGGGGCGGCGCAGTCGGCCCGCCAGCCGGGCCGGGAGGACGACGGTGAACAGCGACCCGGTGTTCGCGAACCCCTCGACCATCCAGGACACCCAGGGCAGGGGAAGGTTGGCCGCCGGGCTGAAGAACACCGCGGGACCGGCGCCGAACGTCAGCTCGTACAGACCGAATCGGCTCCAGTTGGAGAAGGTGAACCTGCGGCGGCCGGGGTCGAAGCCCAGCGGGACGCACTCGTTCAGCCGGGAGCGTCCGAGCCGCTCCAGAAACGCCTGGTTCGCCCGCAGGTTGAGATGGGCGTCGGTGAAGTCCGTTACGGCCTCGCGCAGTTGCGCGGCCACCTGCTCCGGTCGGCTGTCCGCGGGCGTGTCCAGGTGGATCTCACCGAGCAGATTGCCGAGCACGGCCGTCGGCAGCCCCAGCGCGCGCCGCAGGTTCACGGGCACCGTCAGTCCTCTTGCCTCGGCGTCCCCGTCCAACTCCCGCAGTGCGCCGAGGACATGGGCGCACAGGACGTCGCTCGCCGACAGCCGGCGGCCGGCCTCCGCACTGTAGGCAGCGCGCATCCGCTCGGTCTCGGCGTCACCGAAATAGATCTGCACGGTGCGGTTGGCCAGTACGGAGACGGCGACCTCATGGGCGAGCAGGGCCGCCTCCTCGGGCCCCGGCACCCGAAATCCCGGTCGTCCGCAGTCCCGCGCGGGCAGCACCCGGTCGAGGTAGGCGTCCCGGTCCGCGACGATCTCCACCTCGGGCGGCTCGCGCCCCTCGACGGCAGCCGACCAGGCACGCATCAGCAGCACGAAACTGTGCATGTCGCCGATCGCGTGGTGCCAGGAGACACCCAGCACGGTGCCGCCGTCCGCGGTGCGGCCGACCCGTACCGTCAGCAGCGGCAGCCCGCCGCCACGGGCCTTGGCGGCCTCCACGGGGCCGACCAGTTCGGTGCCGGGCGTCGTGACCCGCCCCATGGCCTCCGCAAGGGTCTCGTGCACGTCGTAGACATCCAGCGGCACTCCGGAGCCGTCGCAGACGATCTCCGGTACGCCGTCGGCCGTCCGCATCCGCCCGGCGAACACCGGCACCCGCTCCAGGGCCACCGCCAGCCCGGCCGCCAGCCGCTCCTCGTCCAGCGCCGCGTCGAAGAAGTGGACCACCGACACCGCCAGATCCGCCAGCAAGGTGTCCGCCAACCCGCAGCGCACCACCACATGCGGCTCGGCCGTGGCCACCGGCCGCACCGTACGGGACTCACGCAACTCCAGCCACGCACTCACGTCGCCCACTCCGTCCCACCCCGCCGGCACCGCCCGCCGGCACCGCCCGCCGGCCCGCCCGCCCCGAAGACTAGGCGCAGAAGGTATAGACCTGCCAGGGTTCGCGGGAGTTGGCGACCGCCGCCCGCGGGTGGTTATTCGCTGGATCCGCTCTCCCGCGGCCACTTACAGTGACCGGGCCCGACGTCGTCCTGGAGAGCCGGATCATGCGTGTGCATTACCCCCGTACGCCGCATCTCCCCTGGTCACCAGGGGCGGCCTCGGACGACGTACGCGCCGGTGACCTGTCCGGGCTGCGGGGCCGCGAGGTCGTGGTCACCGAGAAGCTCGACGGGGAGAACACCACCCTCTACGCCGACGGGCTGCACGCCCGCTCGCTGGACTCCGCGCACCACCCCTCGCGGGCGTGGGTGAAGAGCCTGCAGGGGCGGATCGGCGGCGAGATACCGCGGGGCTGGCGGGTGTGCGGGGAGAACCTCTTCGCGCGGCACTCGCTTGCCTACGAGGACCTGGAGAGCTGGTTCTACGGGTTCTCCGTCTGGGACGACGGCGACCGCTGCCTGGGCTGGGACCGGACGGTCGGCTTCCTGCGGCGGCTGGGCGTTCCGGCGCCCCCAGTGCTGTGGCGGGGCGTGTTCGACGAGCGGGCGCTGCGGGCGCTGCGGCTGGACACCGCGCGCCAGGAGGGTTACGTGGTGCGCACCGTCGAGGGGTTCGCGGCCCGGGAGTTCGGGCAGCGGGTGGCCAAGTGGGTGCGCGGGGGACACGTACAGACCGACACGCACTGGATGCACGCCGCTGTGGTGGAGAACGGGGTGGGCCCCAAGGCCGCGCTGTGGTCGGTGCGTTCGGGCGGGACCGCCGATGTGCCGTCCCTGTCGGCCGCGTCGGGGGTCGTCCCGGACGATCCGCGCGCCGCCGAAGCCGCCGTCGTCGAGGTGTCCGCGAGGCTCGACGGGCTGGGCCGCCGGTACGGGGACGCCCGGCTGGCGGGCGTCCTGGCCGCGCTGCTGCACGGCTCGCCTCGGGCGTGGCTCACGCCGCGGCTCGCGGAACCGCTGGGCATGCGTACCGCACGGCGGGTGGCCGATCTGGTGGGGCTCTCCGCCGGTCTCCAGCGCCCCTATCCGGACGGCGACCGCCGGAGCGGCCTGGTCCGCCTCTCGCTCGCCGCCGACCTGGGGGTGCTGCACGCGCTCGCGGGGGCGGTCGCGCCGGACGCCGAGGCGCGCGAGCAGGTCGACTGGTCCCAGCTGCACGCCGAGGACGCGGGGCTGATGGGTGGGTCGCCGCTGGAGCCGCTGCGCGCCGGGCTGCGCGACGCGCTGAGCGGCCTCGGCTCCGCTGCCTCCGACCGGTGCTGGGCGGAGGCGCGGGACGCGTTCGCCGGGGGCCGGATCGGCACCGTCGAGGAGGCGGTGGCGGCGAGTTGGCGGTGGCGCTCGGGGGCGTTCCCGCGGTTGGTCCATCTCGTCGGGCCCTCGGGCAGCGGGAAGAGCACTTTCGCCGCGAGCCTCCCCGGGACCGACGCGTACCTCTCCCTCGACGATCTGCGCCAGGCGCGGGGCTCACGGGCCGGGCAGCGGGCCAATGGCGATGTCCTGCGGGAGGGTCTGGCCAGGCTCGACGCGGCGCTCGCCGAGGGCGGGACCGTGGTGTGGGACGCCACGTCCCTCAACCAGCACCAGCGTTCCCTGGTGCACGGTGTGGCACGGCGCCGCGACGCCCTGGTCACGCAGGTGGTCGCCCTGGTCGACGAGGACGAGTTGGTGCGGCGCAACCAGAAGCGGACGCACCCGGTGCCGCCGCAGGTGCTCATCTCGCAGCTGCACCGCTTCAACCCGCCCTACCCGGGCGAGGCGCACCGGACGTGGTACGTCGGGGCGGGCGGCACCGTCGTCGACACGGCAGGGGCCCTGCACGATGCGGTGGACGACTCGGGGGACGGCTCGTTGGACGACTGCCCGCACGGCTCGGTGGACGGAGGGGAGGGGTGATGCGTACCAGCGAGGAGATCTACCACCGGGTGCGCTGGGACCCGCGGTTCGACCCCGCCCGGTTCGTGCTGGGCGTCAACCAGCGTGGCGCCGCACCCAAGCGCGTCCCGCTGCCGTCCTTCGTACCCGGTGGTGACATCCCGTGGCACCGGGTGCTGTTCGTCGAGGCGGACGGCGAGTTGCTCTGGGACCGCGCCACCGGCGTCGACCGTGTCGACACCTCGGACGCGGGCCGCAGACGCGAACCGCGCCTGCTGCGGGCCCCGTTCTTCACCGCCAGGACCCCCTTCCGGTGGGAGCCGGGCGCCGGATGGCGCCCGGCCGACGGCACACCGCGGCGGACGGCCGGCGATACTGCGAGTCTGCGCGTGCTCACCTGGAACACGCTGTGGGACCGGTACGACAGCGACCGCATCGACACCGCCCGGCGCCGTCCTGCGCTGCTCGCCGCGCTGGAGGACGCCGACGCGGACGTCATCGCGCTCCAGGAAGTCGAAGTCGGGCTGCTCGACCTGCTGTTGGGCGCGCCCTGGGTCCGCTCCGGCTACACCCTCGGCACCGACCCGGGCGGACGGGACATCGACGACGGCGGGCTGCTGCTGCTCAGCAGGCTGCCCGTACGGGAGGCGGGGTGGCACGACCTCGGGCCGCACAAGGCAGTCGCCGCCGTCACCGTGGACACCGGCGCGGGTCCCCTCGTGGTGGCCGCGACCCATCTGAGCTCCGACCACTCCCCCGACGGCCCGGCCCGGCGGCAGGCCGAACTGGACCGGCTCGCCAGGGGACTTGGCGGCGTGGACGGCGACGTGGTCCTGGTCGGTGACTTCAACGACGGCGGTGACGGACCCGCCGCCAGGCTGGGGCTGCGGGACGTCTGGACGGAGGTCCATGGCCCCGGCGATCGGACGCCGACGTTCGACCCGGGCGTCAATCCGCTGGCCGCGGTGGGCTCGCTGACCGGCCGGGCCTCCCGGCTGGACCGGATCTTCCTCCGCTCGGGACGGCTGCGCGCGACCGGTGCCCGCCTGCGGGGTGACGCGCCCACGACGGACGGGCTGTACGTCTCGGACCACTACGGCGTGCAGGCGGATCTCGGGCTGGGCGCTGCCGATGCCGCGGACGCCCTGGACGTCCTGGACGCCCGGCCGACCGCCCGCACCGCGCTCGCGTGGCTACCGCCACAGGAGGTGTGGCCGATGCTCCAGGACATCCGGCGGGCGCACGATCCGCAGATCGACCGGTGGCCGCCGCACGTCAATCTGCTCTTCGGTTTCGTGCCCGAGTCCGACTTCGAGCGGGCCGTCACGCTGCTGGCGGAGGCGGTGACCGGCACGCCGCCGTTCACCGCGCGGCTGGAGGGGGTGCGTACCTTCGAGCACCGCGACGACGCCACCGTCTGGCTCGACCCGGCGGCAGGCGACACGGCCGAGTGGGCGGGGCTGCGCCGGGCGCTGGAGGACCGCTTTCCGCGCTGCCGTGGACGTGCCGAGGGCTTCACCCCGCATCTGACCCTGGGGCGGACCCGGGATCCGCGGCGGCTCGCCGCCGCTTACGCCGCCCGGCTCGACAGCGTGTCGGCGCGGGTCGGCGAGGTGGTCCTGCTCTCCCGCCGGGGTGACGAACCGATGCGGCCGCGCGCCACGGTCGCCCTGGGAACGGGCGACGTCCAGTGGCTGCCCGAAACTCCCGGCCCGGCAGCCGTGGAGCCGCCCGCGTGGGGCGAGGCTCAGGACGCCCCCGCGCGCGACATCGTGCGGCGCCTGTCGGAGGCGCTGGGCGAAGGAGTGGTCCATGTCGTCGGATCGCGGCGCATGGGGTGTGCGCTGCCCGGAGCGGACCTGGACCTGATCGCGGCGCTGCCCGGCGGCGTCGAACTGGCCGCCGTCCGGGCACGGGTGACGGACGCGCTGCCGGACGCCACCCGGGTGCGGCAGGTGACCGGCGCTCGCGTACCGGGCCTGCGACTCCATAGCGGCGGCCTGGACGTCGACCTGGCGGTCGTCGCCACCGGAACCGTCGATCCCGCCCAAGCGGTGGACCGGCGCGCCCAGTTGGGGGAGGCGGCCGCGATCGCTCTGAGCGCGGTGAGCGACGCGGACGCGGTACGGGCGGCGGTCGGCGACGACCACGCCGCCTTCGCGCGGCTCGCCCGGCAGGTGAAGGCGTGGGCCAGGGCGCGCGGCCTCGACTCGGCCCCGTTCGGTGGACTGCCGGGCCTGGCCTGGTCGGTGCTCGCGGCCCGCACCACACGCGAAGCCGGGGGCTCCGCCGCGCCGGCACTGCTCCGCGACTTCTTCGGCACCTGGGCCGCCACGGACTGGCGGACGCCGGTCGGCCTCACACCCACCGATACGGGATCGCGGGCGCCGCTGGTCCTGCTGACCCCCACCGAACCGATCCGCAACTGCGCGGTGCAGGTCACCACCGGCTTCCGTGACCTGCTGACCGATGAGCTCTACCGTGCCTGGAGCATCCTGGAGAGGGCAGCGGAGACCGGCGAGGACCCCTGGCCGGAGTTGCTGTCCCCGCCGCCCCTGCACCGGCGGCACGCGGCCTGGGCGGTCCTGACCGTGGGCCCCGGAGGACCCACGGAGGAGTTCGAGGAGATGCTGGGGCGCGTCCGAGGACGCCTGCGCGCACTGCTCACCGCCCTCTCGGAGGCCGGAGCGCCGGATGCCTTCGCCTGGCCCCGTCCCTTCGAGACCGGGCCGGCGCTCGCCCGGTACGCGATCGGCCTCGGCCGCACCCCGCCCGCCCCGGCCCGCCTCACGGAGATCGCCGCACGCTGGGGCACCGGACTGCGCGGGGTCAACCTCGCCTGGGCGGAATGCGGCGCCGTACCGACCCTGCGCTGACCGGCGGCGGTCCCGGGTCAGCCATGCGTCCAGGTCCTCCAGGTCGTCCAGGCCCAGCGGTACGCGAGGGAACACAGAGGCGGCTGGGGCCCCTGCCTCGGGGAATCCCGACGACGTGACCCCGATCGTCGGGAAAACCGGCACATTCCGCGTAGCCTGAGGATGATCGGTGCCGGAGCCTCGGCGAGAGAGAGCGAGGAGTCCGTTGAGCGCATCCGCTCGTGGGCTGGTCGGCCGTGACGTCGAGGTGCGGGCCCTCCAGGCGGCGCTCCGCGAGGTGCGATCGGGTCAGGGGCGGGCGATCGCGCTTGTCGGAGAGCCCGGCATCGGGAAGAGCGCGCTGATGTCGACGCTGACCGCGCACGCCAGGGCGTCCGGCATACCGTTACGCGCCTCCCACGGCTGTGACGCGGATCCGCCCGATATCCCGCACATCCCGCCTGCGGAGGGTGGCGACGGGCATCAGCGAGCTGCCGGATCGAGCGCGGGAGACGCCGTCGTCGCCACCGTGGACGACCTGCATCGCCTCGCGGCGGAGCGGATACCCGCGGTGCAGGAGCTGATCCGGTCGGTCGCGGCCCGTCCGGCGCTGCTGGTCCTGGCGTACCGGGAGCGGCAGTTGTCGCCGGCGCTCGCGTTCGTACTGGCCCGGGCGTCGAGTGCGGGTCTGCTCGACGTGTGGCGGCTGGGCCCGCTCTCCCTCGAACACGCCCGTGAGCTGCTGGGAGATCAGCCCGACCTCGACGACCTCCATCGCGTGGGCCTGGGCAATCCGCAGTACCTCAAGGCGGTCGCGGCCCACGGTGAGGCGAGGGCGGAAGCGGGCACGGCGATCCTCGGCGAACTGGCCGAACTCACCCTGCCCGCCCTCACGGTGGCACGCGCCGCCGCCGTTCTCGGCGAGCCGTTCCACCCGGAGCTCGTCGCCGAGGTCGCGGGCATGGACGTGGCCGGGACGGTCCGCGCGCTGGACGAGCTCACCCGCCTGGACCTGGTACGGACGGCCGGGTCCACCTCCCAACTCGCCCTGCGCCACGAGGCGGTGGCCGATGTCGTGTACCAGCGGCTGGAGCTCAGCCACCGCACCGAGATGCATCTGCGCGCCGAGGCCGCCCTCGCCAAGCGGGCGGCGCCGATCGCGCGGCGGGCCCACCATGTCGCGCGGGCCGCCGACCCGAACCAGCCGGACCACGTGACGACCCTGATCGCCGCGGCGCGCGAGGCACTCCACACCGCTCCCGCCCAGGCGGCGGCCCATCTGGAGGCGGCTACGTCGCTGCTCCAGCCCGGTGAGGCGTACTGGCACGAGGCTCAGGTCCTGCTCGCTCGCGCACACCTGCTGACCGGGAAGGTGGTGGAGGGCCGGGCGCTCCTGCACGCGCTGCGGGCCCAGACACCCGGCCACGCACCGCTCGACCCGACCGCGGCGGCCGACGCGGGCCGCGCCGAGCAACGGCTCGGCAGGTACACCGAGGCCGCCGCCATCGCACGGTCCGGGCTGGCGGCGCTGCCCGACGGCGACAACGTGGCCGCCGCGGTGCTCCACACCGAGCTCGCCGACGCCGCCCTCGACCAGCAGCAGTACGAGACGGCCCGGCAGCACGCCGACACCGCCGCGGCGATCGCCCGCCGCCACCACGACCGCGTCGGCGAGGCCATGGCCCTGGCCCAGGGCTCCCTCGCCCATCTCTTCACCGCCGACCACGCGGCGGCGGAAGACGCGGCGGCCCGCGCGGCCGAAATCATCGACGCCACCGCCGACGCCACCGTCCTGACCAATCTGCAGTCCGTCTACCAGCTCGGTATCACCGAATCGACGCTGGAGCAGCTGACCGAGGCCGAACGCCATCTCACCCGCGGTGCCGCACTGGCCCGCCGTGCCGGGCAGAACTCCATCCTGTCGCCGATGCTCAAGACCCTCGCGGAGGTCCAGCTGCACTCCGGGCACCTGGAGCGCTCCCTGGCCACCCTCGACGAAGCCGCCCACTACGCGGAACACAGCGGCCGTACCCCGACACAAGCCATCGTCACGGCACTTCGGGCCAGGGCACTGCTGTGGCGGGGCGACGAGGGCGACCGGCGTGAGGCGCTCGCGCTGTCCGAACGCGCCGCCGCGATGGCCTACGGTCCGCCGACCGCGTGGGCGGTGATGGTCCGCTGCTTCCACGCCGAGGTCGTGCTGCTCACCGGCGACCCGGCCCGCGGCGGCTGGCTGCTGATGGACGCCGTGGGCGGTACGGAACTGCCCCGGCTCACCACGTGGCGCAAGCCCCGATGGTGCGACCCCTTGGCGCAGTTGGCGCGGATCGAGGGCGACCGGACGGCGGCGCGGGAGTGGGCGCGGCTCGGTGAGCACAGCGTCGAGCAGCTTCCCTCACCGGGCCGACGCGGCTTCGCCCAGCGCGCCCGGATGCGGGCGCACGCCCTGCACGGCGACCTCGACCAGGCCGCGTCATCCGCGCAGCACGCCGTCGAGGGCTTCGCCACGGCCGGGAAGCGCATCGAGGTGGGCCGCACCCTCGTCGCGATGGCCGCGCTGTCACTGGACGCGGGCCGGACCGATGACGTCGAAAGCCGGCTGGAGCGTGCCGCGTTCCTGGCCGGGCAGTGCGGTTCGCGGCGCCTTGCCGACGACGTCGCCCACGAGCGCGGCCGGCTCGCCACACTCGCCGGCCGGGAGCGCCGCGTCGACGCGCTGGCGACACTCAGCGCGCGGGAACGGGAGATCGCCGGTCTCGCCGGCACCGGTATGACCACCCGGGCGATCGCCGACACCCTGTTCCTGAGCGCGCGGACGGTCGACACACATCTGGGCCGCATCTACAGCAAGCTCGGCGTCCCCAACCGCGCGGCATTGGCCAGCGTCCTGATGAAACGCGACGCGGAACAGTAAAAGCATCCGGTGTCAGGAGTCACGGCTCCACCGACGGCACGATCCGCCTGTGGCGGCTGTCCTGACCTCTCGGTTCAGGAGTAGGCGCCCGCACACTCCGGGTGACCCCAACTGCTGCCGACCTTGGTGATCTTGTCGCCCTTGGCATAGGGACGCGAGCACGGACAGGTGCCGGCGTAACGGGCGGACAGGGTCCGCGAACCGCCCGGGGAAGCCTTCTTGGCCGCGGACGAGGACGAGGAGGACGAGGACGAGGCACGTCCGCCGCGCGCCGCGGAGTTCCGGGCCGGCTCGGGTACCGGCAGCTCGGCGGCGGTCCCGCCGGCGTCCTCCTGCGTGCGGGCGGCGTCGCTGGCGGCCTTGTCAGCGATCGCGTTCAGCGGGTCACCGTTCACCTGGTGTGCGGGCACGTACACAAAGGTGACGTCCCGCCCCTCCAGCAGCGCGTCGATCCGCTGAATCAGCTCCCGGTTGGCCACCGGCTTCCCCGCGGCGGTCTTCCACCCGTTGCGCTTCCACCCCGCCAGCCACTTCGTCACCGCGTCCCGGGTGTACGTGCTGTCCAGCCGCACCTCCAGCGGCACCCCGGGCTCCGTCGCCTCCAGCAACCGCTCCAACGCCGTTAGCTCACCCACGTTGTTGGTGCTGTGCCCCAGCGCCCCGGCCCGCCAGCGCTGCGGCGTCCCGGCACTGTCCGCGACCACATAGGCCCACGCCGCCGGCCCCGGGTTGCCCTTGGCTGCCCCGTCACACGCGGCAATGACTCGATCGACCATCCCCCGATCATCCCACGCCGCGACACCTACGAGCCCATCCCCCCGGTCGGCCCGGATGCTCCTAGCACCCGGGTTCGTCGCTCACGTAGACGCCCTTGTAGGGGCCGGTGTAGTTGCTGACCTCGTCCACGGAGACGCCGGCCTCGCGCCACTGGTAGTACGGCAGGTCGCACTTGAGGTATTCGACGCTGCCGCTCGCGGAGGAGGTGGGACGCGGGAGTACGTCCGTGGCCCATTTCGTGGTGCAGCTGTAGGTGGATCCGGGGATGAGATTGTGCATCACCGCGACGTCGCAGGTGGCCAGCTTCTCGCCGTACGCGTTGTACTGCGACTCCATGGGCTGGGTGTAGACGCTGATGTTGCGCAGGATGATGTTGTGCTTGCCCGTGTTTCTGGCGTAGAAGGCGCCCTGACGCTGGTATCCGTCCATTCCCAGGCAGGTGGCGATTTCCAGCCCGGCCGGATAGTCGTCGCGGTCGGAGTATATGGACGAGGTGTCCCAGTACGTCCAGGGGGTGCATTTGATGTGGTAGTACGGCTGGTAGCTGACCGCATGGGCCCGACCGGCTCCGGCTGCCCAGGGGATGAGAACTCCCAGAGCCGTGGCCACGACCACCGTGATCTTCTTCCGCTTGGTCATTTCTGTCCTTTGTCTTGGAGTTGACTTACTTTCCCCGCCGGGGGTCCCACCGGAAGTAGCGGCGGCCCAGGAAGACGGCGAGGGCGATCCACACGCACAGCAGGGCGATCGGTTCCGCGCAGGCGCGGAATCCACCGGTGAGGCCGACGGGTGGAAATCCCTGGGCGGCCATGGGGTGGCTGGCGAAATCACGGCCGAGGTACGCCGTCCTGAGGATCTCCACGACGGGACTCGAGGGAAGGTAGGGCGTGAGGTGCCGGCTCCAGTCGGGAAGGCTGGAGAGCGGAACCGCCACGCCGGAGGTCATCATCATGAGGAGGATCACCGGCGTCACGATCCAGGTCGACACCTCTCCGCTCGGCAGCAGCCCCGACACGGCGATGGCGAGCATGGCGAACGTGAGAGTGCCGAGGACGATCCCGAGGAGAAGCAAGGGGATGTTGCGAGGGGCGGGGCTGTGGACCAGTCCCCCTCCGACGACGATCAGCAGCACGACCTGCAGCAGGCTGGGAATGCTGCCGCTCACCGCCTCTCCTGTGAGGATCGCACTGTCGGGCAGCGGAGTTCCGCGGAGCCGTTTGTAGACGAAGCGGTCACGGCGGGCCGCCGCGGAGTTGATGATGTTGTAGACGACCCAGACCATGACGAAGCCGATGAACCCGGGGAGCAGGAACACACCGGCCCCGAAACCCTCGATCATCCCGTTGCCGCGCTGGCTGACGACGAATGCCAGGCTGAGGGCGAGCGGCATCATCGCTCCGGTGAGAGCGAATCCCAGATCACGCCAGTAGACCCGTTGGGACAGGAGCACTTGAGAGAAGGTGAAGCGCATCCAGGTCATGCTCCCGCCTTTCCGGAGGTCGCCACGTCGAGGAAGACGTCTTCCAGTGAGGCGGTCCGGGATTCGATTCTCTGAAACGTCACATTGTTCCGGTCGGCCCAGACCATCAGTCGCAAAAGCGCGGCCTGCGGGGACGTCGTGACCACACTGATTTTTCCGCCGCCCACCTCCACCCGGTGCGCCGGTAGCGGAGGCAGGTCCCCGGCGGTGATCCTGAAACCGGCGGGCAGCCAGAGATGGATACTGGACTCCTCCGCCAGCAACTGGGCGACCGGGCCCTGGCGGACGATTTTCCCGCGGTCCATGATGGCGATGCGATCGGCGAGGAATTCGGCTTCCTCCATGTAGTGCGTGGTGAGCAGTACGGTCACGCCGTCGCCCGCCATGCGCTGGAGGAAGTGCCAGGTGTCCCGGCGTGATTCGGGGTCGAACCCGGTCGTCGGCTCGTCCAGGAAGAGCAGCTTGGGCCTGCCCAGAACAGCCAGGGTCAGATCCAGCCGTCGCCGCTCGCCCCCGGACAGCCGGCCGACCTTCGTCCGGGATCTGGACCGGAGATCGACCAGAGCCATGGCTTCCCCGACGGACACCGCGTTCGGGGTGAAGCGCCGCCACGCCGTGATCGTCTCGGCCACCGTCAGGTTTCCGAAGAATCCGCCTTCCTGCAGCATGATCCCTATCTCGGAGGCGATCGCCGCTCGGGCCGCGTAGGGGTCGACTCCAAAGACGGACACCTGCCCGGAGGACGGTTTCAGATATCCCTCGAGCACGTCGAGCGTCGTGGTCTTTCCGGCACCGTTGGTTCCCAGCAGCGCGAATATCTCTCCCGGGTGGACCTCGAACGAGATGGCGTCCACGGACTTCCTGGAGCCGTGGTCGACCGTGAGGTCGCTGACCTGGATCACCGGACCCCGATGTGGGCCGCTGCGCACGGTCATGCCGCCTGCCCCTTGGTGTCGGTGCGAGCGCGGCCGCCGGTCAGGCGTTCCAGCCAGAGCAGTCGGGCGATCTGCACTTCCTCACCGGGCACGATCCCCAGCCGGTTGTTCATGAGATGGATGTGGTGAAACGCCGTCAGATAGTCGCGGCGCGACCGCTCAGCGGTGTGCACCAGGCGCCAGAAGTCCGCCGTGTAGTGCGTGAGCGCCGGCCCGACGTACGGGTCCTCCAGGGACTCGTCCATCAGGACGCGCAGCCGATGGGCCCGGCGGACGGCCGCCGGGTCCGACGGGTCCAGGACGGGCACGGGTGGCTGCCATGGAGTGTCGGAGCGGGCGCGACCGGACCAGTACCAGGCGTACTGGTGCAGGAAGGAGAGCTGCGCTTCCGGGGGCAACCGGCGGACGAGCAGGTCGGTGTGGGCCGCGCCGACCGTCGTGCGCAGCGGGCGTACCCCAGGGTGGGCGCAGGCCAGCGCCGCCTCGCTGCCGCGCTGCATGATCCGCTCCGCCAGGGCCACACCCTCGGGCCCGCCGAACTTCTCGTACTCGGGCTCGTAGAGGCGTTTGGCCACCATGCGGCTCATCTGACCGGCGGTGGGTCCCGAGTGCGCCCGGAGGTGGTCCAGGGCGACGGCGAACGCCTCGTCGAATACGGTCTCGTAGGCGCTGATGCCGCTCAGCGGTGTGTGCAGCCGCAGCCGCAGGTGCACGCCGAGCGGGTCGACGTACTGCAGGAAGAACCACCGCAGCCCGGGGCGTTCGGCGGTGAGACGGCGCATGGTCGGGGCCACCACCTGCTCGACGAGGGTTCTGATCTCCGGGAGGTCGGCGAGGTAGACGCGGTAGTAGAGCCAGCCGGCGGGTTCAGTCATGACGCACCATCCCGATGAACTCGGTTGCCGTGGGGCTGTCCTGTCCCTCCGGTGCCCAGTGCTCGGTGCTCGCGGGAAGTGCTTCGGCTATGTCGACGGTCACGGAGTCCTCGATCTGGCGGAGCACCGCCCACAGTGAGTGGGGGTGGTCGAATCCCATCCACTGCGGCTTGCGGTACTCGCTGCGTATCTGGGTTGTCTGGGTGAGGAAGACCTCGTCGGGAAGGTGGTGCTGTCGGCGCCAGCTCTCCACCTCGGTGAGGAAGCGCGCGGGCGACTGGCCTCGTACGGGGCGCGGCAGTTGGTGCGCCGCCATGTGCCAGGTCTCCCGGCGCAGCACCACCCTGCCCCGCTGCAGGCGCGGTTGGTGGGGCGAGGGTGAGCTGTCCGGCGGCTGGAGCATCCACGGGTCGCTGAGAGTGGCCAGTACCCGGTCGACGCCGCGGAGTTGGCTGAGGGAGATGGCGCCCAGATACGCGAAGGCGGCGGGCAGACCGTCGTGATCGCGGACCTGGAGGGTGTCGGTGGCCGTGTCGTGCACGAGACGGAAATGCCGCAGATCGTGCGCGTCATGGCCCTCGTCGGCCAGATCGGCTCCCCAGCCGATGCGGGGAATCCCGCGCAGTGTGGGGCGCTGGAACCCGACCCAGTCCGCGTGCGCCGACATCTGGTAGACCCGGCAGCCTGGATGCTGTCCTTCGAACCACGCGGTGAACGCGCTGTCGAGCCGGTCGTGGAGTGCCGGAATGGCGGCCCACCGCGAGAGCAGCCCGGTGAACCCGCAGTGCAGGGTGTTCACGACCGTCAGGTGCTCGCCGCGCTCGACCTGGTTCCACGACCGGGCCGCCACCTGGAAGAACACCGTGTGGGTGGCTCTGCCGACGGTGCCGTGGCCCGCCGCGCCCACGGCGAGCGTCCGCTCCCGCGCCCCGGGCCTCAGGTACCACAGCGGGGAGAAGTCCGTCGTGAGGAGCCGGTAGCAGAAGGTGAGCAGGTCCGCGGAGCCACCGGTGCCGTACCAGTGCGTGAAGCGCTCCAGCATGCGGTCGTAGAGCTCGACCCGGTGGAGTCGTGGGCGCGTCTCCGCGACGGCGCGGTGGAGATCGTCGCGTACGGCCGCGCTCAGTGGCAGGCAGCGTTCCTGTCCGTGGCCGGCCGCGTTGTGCAGCAGCCCGACGTGGGGCAGCCAGTCGGGTGGCCGCCGGTCGAGCGCGCGATAGGCGGCGGTTGTCGCGGAGCGCGCGCGGCGGTCCAGTCCCACCACGTCGTTCGCCTGCGGGTCGCCGTCGAGTTGGGCCTCCACGTCGGCCAGGGCGCGCACGGCGTCCGCGAAGGCCCCAGGGGTCTCGTCGACGACCTCGGCGAAGGCCCGGAAGTGGCGGCCCTGCGACAACGCCCATGGTGTGACCGGGTGCAGAAGGCCCAGGGCCACCCACCGGGCGACCTCGTCCTGGCCGACTCCGAGCACGTCGGCCGCCTTGGCGAGCGAGATCGGATACGGCGGCAGCTTGTCGAGTACCTGGGCGGCCTCGCCGCAGTCCGTGATCTCGTCCTCGCGCAGGAACACCCCGTTGGCCCGCCCGTAGAGCGGCAGGGCGGCGAAGGTGCGGGTACCGAGCCGGCGGGTGCTCGGATTGCGCAGAACGCCCAACCGCGGTGGCGCGTCGGCGTGTTCGACCCAGGCCCGGAGCAGATCGAGCGCCACCGCTCGGTGCGTGGAGACGGCGGCGAGGCTCTTCGTGCCCTCGTCCGCGGACCGCCCTTCCCAGTCCGACAGGCCCACGGTGGTGAGCGTGCCGAACGGGCTGGGCTTGACCGTCCCCCTGGTGAGGTAGGCCGTGGCGCTCCTGGCCAGCTTCGAGTCCCAGGAGGGCGCCGTACCGGCGGGGTGCTTCAGCAGCTCGGCGGTGAAGGCGGGGCTGGCGAGCGCCAGGCCGCCACGGACGATCCTCGGGTCCTTGAGCCGGCTGAGCATGGCCGCCCCGGCGCGCGCGGTCTCGGCCAGGGCCGTCTGCTCCGCCTGTGCCAGGAGTTCGCACCACGCCCTTGCCGCCTCCTGCCAGTCGGCGAGCCGTGCCCGGAGGTCCGCGTCGAGGTGGGGTACGAGCAGCGTGGCGGCGGCCGAAGTGGCCTGGGACAGCCTCAGGTTGTGGATGTCGCGGCGCAGCCGCAGAGCCGCACGGCGCTCCGGGCGGTCGAGGTCGGGTGACGGCACCAGCCGTTCCAGTGCGTTCTCCAGTCCGGTGGCCAGTCCCCGCGCGCGGTCCCGCTCGGCGAGTGCCTCGCGCACCAGCCGCAGGGTCTCGGTGGTGCGCAGCGATTCCAGCGCAGCGACAGGCAGGCCGGCGGCCCGGGAGACGATGAGCGAGGCGCTTTCCGTCACTGCGGTCCTCCTTCGTGTGTGGGTCCGGGCGCTGTCAGGGCAGCAGGTGGCGGGTCTCTCGCTGCCACTGCGGGTCGTTTGCCGGTCGCCAGTCCGCCCAGCCGCGGTCGCTCTCCGGTACCGGGCGGTTGCTCGGGGCGCTGCCGAGGAGGAACTCGCCGACCGAGGACTCCCGCAGCGGGTCGAGGTGGAAGGCCCGCTCGGCCGCCTCGCTGCTCCCGCTGCCCAGGCCGCAGGGGGCCAGGCCCATCGCGGTGGCCACCAGGTACATCGTCTGGTAGAGCACGCCGGCGTGTTTGAGGGTCACCGCGTAGGCGATGGACTGGTACTTCCAGGAGAGCCGCTGGAAGCGGGAGGTCATCGTGATGAGGACGTCCGGCACCGCGATGCCGCCCGTCGAGGTCGAGGCGAAGTCCAGCATCTCCTGCCGCACCACGGCGTCCGAGTTGACCAGGCGCAGCCGATGGCCGAGCGGGTCGTAGTGGTAGACGCCGGGATCGAGCCCCTCGCACCGTCGGACGGTCAGGTAGAGCTCCAGCTCGTAGGCGGCGCCGCCGCACGGGTAGGGACGGGTGCTGGCTTCGTACGGCATGCCGTTGTCGGGGCGGGGTCCGTAGGTGCCCTTGACCCGGGCCACCCGGTAGAGGAACTCACCGATCTGCCGCAGGCTGATCGGCCGCTCACCGTATTCCCGCAGCGACTGGCGGTTCTCCATCACGGCCAGCAACCCCGGGTCGGTCTTCAGGAGTTCCGCCAGCAGCGGCCGGTACAGCTCGACCCCCTCTCCCGGCGGGGCCGGTTTCACCGCCGGAAGGGGGTCGATCCTTCCCCTGTACGGGAATCGGCCGCCGAACGGCTCATCGGTGCGGCCGAACCGGCTGCGGGAGTGGAAGAGCAGGTCGTGGAAGTCCCATTGCCGCACCACGTCGTTCGCGTCGTCCGGGAACGTGACGCCGCTCTCGCCGAGCCGGCCGACGTCCACGAAGCCCGCGCCCGCCAGGTGCCCGACGAGTTCCGCGGCGGCCGGCTCCGGAAGTGCGGGCGAGGCGAGGGACGCCGGGGTGCCGATGCCCGCGAGAGCCGCCATGGCGGCGGCCGCCGCCGGTGCCTTCACCACACAGCGGTGCGCGGCGAGCGGCGACTCCAGGACCAGCACGCCCTCACGCCGCCGCAGCAGGGCGAACTTCGACAGCCGTACGGGTGCGTCCGGTGGTACGTCCACCGGACGGTACGGGCGAGCCGGCGCGGTGGCCTCGATCGAGACGAGTTCCTGCCCGTCGAGGATCAGACCGGTCGCCAGAAGGGGAGCGATGCGCTCCAGGACCCGGGCCAGTCGCTGCTTGTCGCGTGCGGCGAGCCGGGCGTCCAGTCCGTCGTTGGGCACGGCCTGCTCGGCCAGGCCCTTCAGCACGTCGAGAATGCCGCCGGGTACGTTCCTGAGCCGGAACCCGAAGCGGTCGCCGCTGGAGAGCAGCAGGTCGGAGTCCTGGTACCGCAGTCCGACGCCCTGGCGCAGGACGGTGCCGAGCGTGAGGGCGGGGCAGGTGGTCGCGTGGTCGTTCATCACAGGAACATCGCAATCGGGTTGAGGTCGTGCTCGGTCGTCCGGTGGTCGAGCCAGCCCAGCTCCACCGGTACGTCGAAGAGCCGGCCGGGAGCGAAGCGGGGCCAGAAGTGCCGCATGCCCGGAACGATGACGCGGGCGACGGGGAGGCCGATGTCCACCCGCGTCTGGTCGAGGACGAGCATCTCCATTCCCTTGCTCTCGACGATCCGCTGGGCGCGCCGGACGTCGTCGAGCAGATCGTCCGAGGCGACGGCCGGGTAGTCGCCCGCGGTGCGCGCGGGGGCGTCGGAGGGGAGGAGATAGGGCTGGGAGTCCACGGTCGCGGTGCGCCACCAGTCGAGCTGGTCCGGGTCGTTGTAGGCGTAGTGACCGGTGCCGTCGGCCCTCATGGGGATCACCGCGGGCAGGAACTGGTTCATCTCCGACAGGGCCCGGCCGATGGCGATGCGCATGTCGAAATGGCAGCCGAGGGCGAAGAGGATGTCCTGGGCCGGCTTGTCGGTGCGGTACGAGACCGCGACCGCCGACGGAATGCCGAGGTCGTTGGTGACGTCGAGCACCCAGGTGTCCCGGCTCAGGGCGCGGTAGCGCTGCTGCCAGCGGGCGAAGTACGGGTCGTCGAAGGACTCCAGGTCGATCCGGGGCATCCGCAGCCGGTGGTACCACCACATGGCCACCGTGTCCCGCTCGACGAGCTCGAAGAAGCCCTGCAGGATCGCGTCCTCCAGGCTCGTACCCGCGGCGCAGCCGTTCGAGTTGGCGCCCGCGTGGAACGGCAACTCCGTGTTCCGGTAGGCGAAGTACAGCGCGGAGGTCGGCAGATACTTGTGCCGCCGCTCCGTCAGCGACCAGACCGGTGACCACTCCAGCGGCATGGCCGGGTCCAGCTTCTCGCCGACCCAGTGGAAGTGGGACCGGCGGGGATTTCCCTCCAGGCGCTCGGTGAACTGCCGCTCGCTGTACAGGTGTACGGCGTTGGAGTCGATCGCCCGGTCGGGGCCCAGGTCCTGGTAGGAGCTGACGATCCGTGCCTCGTCGCCGTGGAACACTCCGGAGTAGCGCTCGATGGCCTCGCCGAGGGCACTGGCTCGCGCCTGGACGTCGCTGATGCCCTTGCCCGCGCTCGAACTGCGCAGACCGGCACGGAGGTCGGCCGCGTTAGCCATCGGCACGGCGAAGTTCTGGCCGGCCGTGTAGGTGTGCAGACCCTCGACATCGAGGGGCACTTTGACAAGGCTGCTCACCGGTCCGCTGATGGGGCTGATGAAGCGCTGGTAGGCGTCGAGGAACTGCTGGGGATCCTGCGCGCGGTGGCCGCCGTCGCCCGTGGTCGCCTTGGTCCGGCTGACCAGTTCCGGCGCGGAGCGCTGGCGGGCCGCCTGCAGATCGGGGTCGCCGCAGGCCGGGCACTGCGGACGGCGGGTGACCGGATGGTGGTCCAGCGCGAGGGCCACGGTGTCCAGGGAGATCACCCGCGCCGGGGACGGCTCACGGCCGGGCGCGGCAGCGCCGGTACCGACCCCGGCGAGCCACTTGGCGGCCTCCAGCGCGGCCATCCTGGTGGCGACCTTCACGGTGCCCGGCACATCGGCGATCGAGCTCAGCAGCGTCTCGTCCAGCGCTCCCCGCTGGCGCAGGTAGGAGTGCAGCATGTGCTTGTTGACCAGCCGTATCCGCAGGCACTCGTAGCACGCCGTGACCCCCGGCTCGAAGACCGGACCGACCCACAGGACACAGCCGACGGGCTTCACCAGCAGCCACGGGCGGCCCTCTTCCCGCGCCCGGCTGTCGATCTCGGTCAGTTCGGGGCGGAGGTAGTCGTCGGTGAGCACCACGGTCAGCGCCGCACCCCCGGCACCGGTCGGCGCCGCACCCCGGGCCTCGTCGATCGCGATCCCGAACTCGGCGGCCGCTTCGGTGAACCAGTCGCCGCGCACCTCTCCGACCGTCACCAGGTTCACGGTGGCGCCCCGGATCGCGCGAGTCGCCCGATCGCCGTCGGCGCCGAGCAACTCCCAGTAGCCGCCCTCGCGTTCGTCCGTCTCGGGGTCGGCCTCGATGACATGTCCTGCGGACAGGAGCGCGTCGAGCGCCCGCCCGATCCGCCGGGAGCCGAACTCCCCCGCCAGTTCGGACATGATGTCCTCCCGGCTGTGCCGTCCCTGCAGCAGCGGTGCCATCGACTCGATGAGCCGGCCCTCCAGCCGGGTCTGCCGCGGGTGCTCGGCGCTGAGGTACACCGCATCCCCGGGCACCGTGGTGCTGCGGACGTACCTTTTGAACCTGGTGACTTTTCCCATGTGCTTTTCCTCTTCAGATAAGGTTCGAGGCCGCCAGGGCGGCGAAGCGACCGCCGGCGGCGACCAGGCCCTCATACGTTCCGGACTCGACGATCCGTCCCTGGGAAAGGACGACGATGCGGTCGGCTCGCCGGATGGTGGACAGGCGGTGGGCGACGACGATCCGGGTGATCCCCAGCGCGTCGATGGCGGCGCTCACCTGGTCCTGGGTCGCGCTGTCCAGCGCGCTGGTCGCCTCGTCGAGGAGCAGGAACCGCGGTTGCTTCGCGAGAGCCCTGGCGATCAGCAGCCGTTGCATCTGTCCGCCGGAGAAGCCGGTCAGGCCGTCGGTGAGTTGCGTGTCCATTCCCATGGGCAGCGCCCTGATGTCGCCCGCGATACCCGCCAGTTCGGCCGAGCGCCACGCGGTCGCGTCGTCGCGCCGAACGCTGCTGCCCAGGATGATCGAGCGGATGTCGCCCCGGGGGACCTTGCTGTCCTGCGGGACGTAACCGATCTGACCGCGGACCACGTCCAGGTCCAGATCGCGCAGATCGTCACCGTCCAGCAGGACCGCGCCCCGCTCCGGACGGTCGAGACCGAGCAGCAGCCGCAGCAGCGTCGACTTCCCCGAACCGGACTCGCCCACCACGGCGAGGAATTCGCCCGGGTGGACGAACAGGTTCAGGCCGTTCAGCACCGGCTCGGTGGAGTCCGCGTAGCCGAAGGTGACGTGCCGCAGTTCGGCGAATCCGGTCAGCCGTCCCGGCAGCGCCGCGGTCGGCTCGACCTCGGGCGCGGTGGTGAGAATGGGCAGCAGCCGGGCGTGCATCGCCGGCACCCAGAGCAGCGCCTGGAGAACCACGGGAAGGCGGATCAGTACCAGGTTGAGCTGGACCGCCGCGAAGGACGCCGCCCAGATCGCCTGGCCGCCGATCCCGCGGGCCGCGATCAGCGGCAGCAGCGCCGACAGGAACAGCGGAAGTGCCGCCGAGATGAGCGCCATCGAGAGCTCCGCATAGCGCAGCCCCGCGTCGTCCTCGCGCTTCTGGCGTGAGTAGATCTTCCACCAGCGCGCGAACACGAGGTCCTGGGCACCGTACACACGGACTTCGTCGATCCCCAGGAGTGCGGGGTAGACCGTGGACTGCACGCTCTCCACGGCGTCGTACACCTCGAGATCGTGCTTGTGCTGTCTCCAGGAGAGCCAACTCACCACCGCCAGCAGCGTGATGGCGATCCCCATGGCGACCAGGCCGAGCACCACGTCGACGATGCTGAGCAGCGCGACGGCCAGCGCCGCGAAGACCACGTTGACGAGGGCGTCGAGACCGGACGAGCCGAGCATGCCCCGCAGCCGGCCGACACCGGACGCGTGGTTGAAGAGCCTGCTGGTGGAGTGCCGCCGGAAGAAGGACAGGGGGAGGTGCAACAGGCGGTCCCACACCGCCGGTTCGAGCCCGGCCTGCAGTCCGGTCTGTACGGTCGCGACACAGCGGTCGCGGAAGCCGCCCAGCAGCCAGCCGAGCGGAACGGTGGAGATGACCGCCAGGCACAGCCAGGGCACCCTGCCGTCCTGCTGCAGAAGCAGTGCCATGACCAGGAACAGGGAGACCACGGGTACGGCGAAGGACAGCGCCGACACCAGCAGGCCGGTCACCACCGTGCCGGTCATCGCCGGGCCGGAACCGCGCAGGGCGAAGGGGAGCAGCCGCCATCCGCGCAGTCCCTCCGACGGCAGCCGCCGCTCCATCACCCAGGCGTGGCGGTCGAGTTGGTCGATGTCCGCCTGGGCCAGGGCGCGGGTCGGGGCGCCGGACGTGGGCGCGCTGATCGTCCAGCCCCGGCGGGAGGCGAGCAGCACCATGGCCTCTCCGCGGCGCACCGCGACGATGGGCATCCGCGGCAGGCTGTCCAGCGACTCGCGCAGCACGGCGTGGCGTGCGCGGATGCCGGCCCGGGCCGCCGCCATGGCGATCGGGTCCGTGTCGGAGGGCGGTTCGGTGGGGACCTCCGCACCTGGCACCCCGAGCACCGGCAGCACCTGCCGGAGCGCGGCCCGGCACGAGGGCCAGTCGAGGACTGTCGCGGTCATCGGGCAGCTCCCAGCAGGGCACGGTAGTGCCCGGATTCCGCGGACAGGCGGCTGTGGGTGCCCACCTGCACGGTGGAACCGCCGTCCAGCACCAGGATCAGATCGTCGGCGGACACGGAGTCCAGCCGGTGCGCGATCATGAGGGTGGTCAGCCCCGACTGCCGCAGGTTGCCGTCGATCCTGGCCTCGAGCGGGCCTTCCACCGCGCTCATGGCCTCGTCGAGGACGAGCAGACCGGGCCGGCGGCACAGTGCTCGGGCCAGCGCCAGCCGCTGGCGCTCACCACCGGAGAAGTTCTGGCCGTTCGCCTCGACCCTGGCCCCCCAGGCCCCGCCGCGCCGGGCGACCACCCCGTCCAGGCAGGCGGTCGCCAGCGCCTCCTCGATCATCAGCTCGTCGACCTCGGTGCCGCCGAACCTGACGTTCTCCGCGACGGTCCCCTCGAAGAGCACCGGGTGCTGGCTCACATATCCGACCGTTCCCGGCGGGTACGAGTCCAGCGGACGGCCGTCCAGGGCGATCTCGCCCGCCCAGGGCCGTACACAACCGGCCACCAGCCGTGCCAGGGTGGACTTCCCGCTTCCGGTGGTACCGACGACGACCAGCCGTTCGCCCGGTTCCAGCAGAGCGCTGAACCCCTTGAGCAGCGGCGGTTGGTTGCTGTCGTAGCCGAACGCGACACCGGAGATCTCCAGGCGCCCGGCCCGGTGCGTACGCGCGGCGACCGCACGGGCCTCGCGCACCGGGTGGGGCGTGGCGTCCGGCCGGGAGAGCGCCGCGGCCGGGCCGACGACATCGCGGAAGGACGCGAGGCTGCTGCGCAGGCCGCTGACCGCCAGTCCGCTGCGGGCCGTTGTCCCGGAAGCCGCCTGGAACGCGCCGACCAGGGTGATCACGGAGATCAGGTCGGGGAACGACAGGCTGCAGTGGCCCGCGGCGAGCCCGCCCCAGACCACTACGGCGACGGAGGCGGCCGAGTCCACGGCGGTGACCGCGGCCATCATGCGCTGAGCCGACACCATCGACTCATGGGCGAGCGTGGTGCCTCTGGCGTGCGCCTGGCCCCAGCGGTCGAGCAGCCGCCTGATGCTTCCCTCCGCCTTGAGGGTCTCGATCATGTTGAGGCCGCTGATCACCTCGCCGTCCCGTACGGCCTGTTCGGCCAGCAGCCGTCCCTGCCGGTAGGACTCCTCCGTGGTGATCCGGCGCAGCAGCACGAACGACATCGCCGTACCCGACGCCGCCAACAGCGCCGCCACAGGTGCCAGGACGACCAGCACGGTGAGCAGGACGGTCATGCTGATGCCACCGACGAGCGCCGGGACGGCCGTTCCGGTCAGCTGGTTGGCGATGGTGTCCGAGATCTGCACCCGTGCGGCGACACCGCCGATGAAGCGCCGGTCGAAGAAGGCGGACGGAAGGTGCAGCAGTGTCCGCATGAACGACCGTGAGCGGTCCGCGGACAGTCCGCGCAGCAGCGCGGACTGCAGCCGCTGCTGGCCCCAACTGGCGAGCAGCACACCGAGCGTGGCACCGGCCATGGCCGTCATCAGCCGGTGCGCCCCGGAGACGTCGGCGACGTCCAGCTTCATCACGACGGCTCGCATGAGCAGCGTCGCACCCACCGTCAGGACGGCGGACAGCGCGCCCGCGACCACCGCACCGGTCATCAGTCCCCACCGGGAGCGCACCCATGCCGCGACCTCGCGGGCGAACGGGTCCCGCCGGCCGCCGGGTACGAAGTCCGGGGCGGGCACGAAGGTCAGCGCGATGCCGCTGAAGCGCGTACGGAACTCCGCCAGGGCCATCCGGCACCGGCCGCCGGCCGGATCGTTGAGGACGAACCATCCGTCCTGCGTGACCTCGTCCAGCACCATGAAGTGGTTGCCGTCGACGAACAGGATCGCCGGTGTGCTGAGCGACCGCATCGCCCGGATGTCGGTCCGGTCGTCGCCGGACAGCCGGATGCGCCTGCCCCGGCCGGCCAGTCCGTAGTGCGCCGCGGTCCGCCCGAGGACCGCCGCCGTGAGGCCGTCGCGGCCGCCGCCCGACTCGCGCTGCAACTCCTCGAGTTCCACGTGCCGTCCGAACCAGCCGAGGACCGCGACGAGGCACGCGGCGCCGCAGTCCGCCTCCTCCACCTGGCGCACATGCCTGGTCCGCACCGGCCGGTTCCGGCCGAACCGCCGCAGCAGCCTCATGACATCCCTCGGGAGAGTTCTCGCCGTGGCACCGCGGTGTCGGGACCGAAGCGCAGCCGGAGTTCGGCCGGGCTGTTGAAGGCCAACTCGTTTCTCCACACCAGGGGTTCGGTCCGCGCCAGTGCCACATCGGTACCGGCCAGCTTCCGCAGCACCAGTTCGCCCTGCATCAGGCCGAGTCGGGCGCCGAGGCAGTAGTGGCGGCCGTGGCCGAAGGTCATCGATGTGCTCTGCACCCGGTCCCACCGGAATTCCAGCGGGTCCTCGAACCGGCGCGGGTCGAGGTTGGCGGCCGCGTAGGCCAGCATCACGACATCGCCCTCGCGGACGGTCCGGGCGCCGAACGCCACGTCCTCGCGGGCCGTCCGGACACCGATCGCGGCAGGGGCCAGCAGCCGGACGGACTCCTCGAAGGCCGCCCCCGCGCGGTCCGGGTCCGCGACGACCCGCCGCCACTCCTGCGGCCGACCGAGCAGGCCGACAAGTGAGTTGGCCAGGGCGCTGGTCACGGTGTCCACGCCGGTCATGAACAGCAGGAGCACCAGGTTCACGACCTCCTCGTGGCTCACCTGCCGGGCGTCCTTGGCGGCGGCGAGCCGGGAGATGACGTCCGGGCCCCTGCTCTTCTCCCGCCTGCGGACGACCTCGTCCACATAGGACCGCAGAGCCCGGAACTGCTCGATGGAGATCGGGTCCATGGGCGTCGCCGCCCCGAAGTAGGCCGCGCCGAGCTGCGCGAGCATGCCCCGCGCCCAGCCCGTCACGCTCGGCCAGTCCTCCTCCGGCAGATCGAGGAGCGCCGCCGTGACCAGGGAGGGCAGGGGTACGGCCACCTGGGAGACGAACTCACCGCCGCCGTCGGCGACGAGCGGGGCGAGCAGCTCGTCGATGAGAGCGGCGGTCCGCTCACGCAGCCGCTCGAGGGAGAGGGAGGTGAACCCGCCGGCGAGCACGCCCCGCAGCCGCCGGTGGTCATCGGGCGGCTGGAAGGTCAGGGACTGCGTGAAGAAATCGACGAAGTCCGCGTTGTTCTCCCGGGAATGCTCGGGAAACGTCGGCCGTACGGTGGCGAACCCCTTGTGGTTCGAGATCTTCGTCACCAGGTCGTGGCGGGACACCACCCACATTCCGTTGGCGCCCGGGAAACGCACGACCGGTGCCTCGCGAACCAACCGGGCGAAGAGGTCCGTACTGTCCTCCGCCCAGCCTTCTCGCAATACGAGCCAGCGCAGGAGTTGACTGGTGATTTTCGTTGTTGCCATCTCAATGCTCCCCAATGTGGTTCGGTACTGGCAGGCAGGTCCGCCAGTACCGAACCCGGGTTCACCACTTCTAGGTGAAGCAGCCCCATGTGCCGGCGGTGCCGGGACAACTCATCGTGCCCGCGGTGCCGAAGCAGTTGCCGGTCGAGGCACCGACCTCCGCCAGTTCCTCGATAGCGATTTCGTCAACCTCGAGGGTGTCGATCTCCGGCGCCCGGAGGGCCGTCGTCGAGTCAGTTCCGCTCAAGTTGATCACCTCCTCTCAAGATGTATGTGGTGGGCAGGGGGCGTTCCGTGTCAGCTCGAGCTGAGACAGGCTGCCGTCGAGGCCGTGGAAGGACAGCCGAAGGTGGCGGCGGTGGAGAAGCACCCACCGTCCTGGGCGCCGGCCTCGGTCAGTTCCTCGATGCAGACGTCCTCGACGATGTCGAATTCGGTGACGGGGTTCTCGTTCATTTTTCACCTCGTTTCAGTGGACAGAAGTGGGGTGGGACAAACGAAGTGCCGGCCGGCGTCAGCCGGTGAAGCAGAACGCGGTGCCGAGAGTGGCCGGGCAGCTGGCAGTGCCGACACAGCCGCCACAGTTCGTGGTCAGGGGCGACGCCGCACCCGCCACGTCGTCGAGTTCCTCGATCGCGATGTCGTCGAACTCGTCGACGATGTCAACGTTCTCCATGTTTTTCACCTCCCCGCGATATGTAGTTGTGTCAGAGCGACGGACTTCCCCTGTATCGGAAACTCAGGAGCGGAATGCCGACCGGGGAGACACCATTATCTCGGCGGGGGGTGCGGTCACCGCATCAGTAATTGCTACTCAACTGCTCGGCTCGAGGCACGACGGCGTGAGGGCGTCGGCGAGTTGGGTGCGATTGGGAATGCCGAGTTTGCGGTAGACGCTGCTGAGGTGGACCTCGACGGTCTTGGGGGTGATGTACAGCCGCTGGGCGACCTGGCGGTTCGTGGCGCCGCCGGCGGCGAGTTCGGCGACTCGGCGTTCGCTGGGGGTGAGCGCCTCGGCCCCGGTCGCCGCGCCGCGGCCCGGTCGTCCGCCGGCGGCGGCCAGCTCGGTACGGGCCCGGTCGGCGAGCGGGGCCGCTCCGCAGCATGCGGCCAGGTCCAGGGCCTCCCGCAGCAACGGCCGGGACTTCGCTCGCTGTCCGGTGCGGCGCAGGGCGGCGCCGAGTACGGTCAGTGCCTTCGCGTACTCCAGCCGCGCCGGGGAGTCCTCCAGCACCGCCGCCGCCTCCTGGAACAGCGGCAGGCCCGCCTCTCCCCCGGCGACCAGGCCGCTGACGCGCAGCGCTCGGCCGAGGGCCCGGGGCGCGCCCCACCGGCGGGCCAGTTCCAGTTCCTCGGCGGCCACCCGGCGCGCCTCGTCGGTCTGGCCGAGGGCGTCGAGTGCCAGGGCGGCCTCGGTACGCCACGCCGCCATGGCCGGGTTCACGAAGCCGAACGCGTCCCAGACCCGGCCTGCGGCGCGGGCGGCTCTCAGGGCCGCCGCGTCCTGACGGCGCAGGCGCAGCAGCCGGGCGTAGGAGTCCAGGGCGAAGTAGGCCGGTCCCGGCGGGCGGGACGCGGCGGAGACGCCGATCGACCGCAGGACCTCTTCGGCCTCGTCCAGGCGGCCCTGTTCCATCAGCGAGTCGGCCAGATACACGTCGGCGAAGAGGCGGTTGACCTCGATGCGGGCGATCGCGGCCAGCTGGCGCGATTCCCTGGCATCGCTCTCGGCCTCGGCGAGTTGGCCGCGCCACAGCCAGCCCAGCGCCCGGAACGCGTAGTACGGCACGATGCCGGCCGTGCCCCGGAGGCGCTCGTGCCGGACCGCGGAGTCCAGGCTGTCCATCACCGTGGTCTCGTCGTCGGCGGTCAGCAGGGCCATCCATCCGGCGGGAAGCGCGCCTTCGAGGCTGGCTTCCCGTACGAGATCCCCTCCCGCCAGGGCGCGCCGGGCCCGGGCCACGCCGGCCGGGTCGCAGACGACCATGTCGAAACTGGCGAGGGCACAGTCCAGCAGCCGGCCGCCGACGGAGTCGTGCGGAGGCAGTGCGCGCAGTCCGGGAAGCAGCCGTGTGACGTCGTCCTGGCCCGGGGCGACGAGCGCGCCGTCCAGGAGGGCCGCCTCGATCCGGCGTCTGCGGTCGACCTGGGCGTCGTCGAGCCGCTCCAGGGCGTCCGTCCAGACGACGACACCGCGGTGGAGGTCCAGCAGCCAGAGATAGGCGGTGCCCAACTGCAGGGCGAGGTCCGCGCGTTGGAGCGGGTCCACGGTCTGGTCCAGTGCCTCCTGGAGGTGCTCCGCGGCGAGCTTCAGGTCGACCAGGAAGGCGGTCTGTCCGGCTTCGACGAGCACCTCACGGCGCTGGTCGCCGGGGGGTGGTTCGGCGAGAGCGCGGCGAAGGTAGGTGTAGGCGTTGCCGGGGGCGCCGCGCCGCGTCGAGGAGACCGCGGCCGCGCGCAGTGTGCCGACCGTGCCGGGGTCGGCGGCGGGCGGCGTGTGCAGCAGGTGGGCGGCGATGCGTTCGGGGTCGGCGCCGGCGGTGGTGAGCAGGTGCGCGGCGCGGTGGTGTGCCCGGACCAGGTAGGCGTAGCCGATGCCGTCGTGGACGGCGGCCCGTACCAGGGGGTGCACGAAGGACAGCAGGGTACGGGCCTGGTCGTGGCGGACGCGCAGGATCTCCAGCCGTTCCAGGGCGGCGATGCCGCGCAGGGCGACGGCCGTGTCCTGCCCCGCGAGAGCGGCGGCGGCGGTCAGGTCCGCGCGGTCGCCGAGGATCGCCACCGCCCGGGCCAGTGTCACCGCGGTCCCGGGAAGGCGGGCCAGGCGGGTCTCCACCAGGCGGGTGACCGCGCGAGGGCCGAGGTCGGTCACCCGGGCGGCGTTCCCGGCGTCGGCCGCCATCTCCTCGGCGATGAGGGTGCGGGCGAGTTCGCGCAGGAGCAGCGGGTTCCCGCCGCTTGCCCGGTGGCAGGCGAGGGCGAAGGCCGGGTCGACCCCGGCGGGCAGCGCCGCTTCCAGCAGCCGCGTGGTGGCCTGGGCGGTCAGTGGGTGCGGACGCAGCACTCGTGTCTCCGGGGCGGTGGTGAACTGCTGCAGCAGGCGTTCGTCGGTGGCGGGTTCGCCGCTGCGCAGTGCGGTGGCGACGAGCAGGCCCAGGTCCGCGATGCGGGGCTGGAGGTAGGCGAGGTAGCGCAAGGAGGGGGCGTCGCACCATTGCAGGTCGTCCACCACCAGCACCAGCCGGTGGGACTGGCTGGCGTTGGCGGTCAGCCAGTACAGGCCGTGCAGCACCGCGAAGTCGCCGGCCGGCCCCGCCGCGGAACCGCTGGTGCCGGTCGGTGTGAACACGTCCCGGGCCTGTGCGGCGGGGCCCTGCCACAGCTCCTCCAGGGCAGCCGGGTCCGCGGCGGCCAGCAGCGGCTCGAACAGCTGCTGCACCACCCCGAAGGCGAAGTCGCGCTCCATCTCCGACGCCCGCGCCCGGCCCAGCGCCAGCCCCGCCTCGGACGCCTTCGCCCGCACCTCGGCCAGCAGCCGGGTCTTGCCGATCCCCGCGGGCCCCTCCACGAGCAGCAGCCCCCCGGCGCCGTGCCCGACGTCCGCGACCGACTCCCCGATCGCCGCGCACTCCTCCCCCCGCTCGAACAGCCCCGACGCCGCGTCCGCCATGCCTAAGTCACTCTCTGTCACACGCTGGTGGGCATATGGTCACGTCATCTCCTCCACCAGCGGCGTCAGTTCACGCTCGATCTGTGCGCGCCGCGTGATGTTGAGCTTGCGGTAGACGTTGGTGAGGTGCACTTCGACCGTCTTGATGGTGATGAAGAGCCGTTGGGCGATGTCCCGGTTGGTGCATCCCTCGGCGGCCAGATCCGCGACACGCCGCTCGCTGGGGGTGAGCGCCTTGGGCCCGGTCAGGTCGATGCGCCGCGGGCGGGCTCCGGTCATCCTGAGCTCCGTCATCGCCTGTTGCACCAAGGGGGCGGCGCCGCACGCCTGGGCGAGGTCGGCCCCCTTGCGCAGCTGCTCCTGGGCCTGACCGCGCTGTCCCGCCCTGCGGACCGCGGCACCGAGATCGATCAGCGCGTGGGCGTACTCCAGACGCGCCGGGGACCCGTCCAGTACGGCGACGGCCTCGGTCAGCGTCGCCAGACCGTCCTGACCGCCTTGGACGAGACCGGTGACGCGCAGCGCCCGTCCCAGGGCGCGGGGCGCGCCCCACTGCCGGGCGAGGGCCAGCTCCTCCTCCGCGTAGCCGCGTGCCTCCTCGACTCGGTCCAGTGCCAGCAGGTTCAGGGCGGCCTCGGAGCGCCAGGGCAGCACCGCCGGGTTCAATCCACCGTGCGCCGCGAAGCGTTGCCCGGCCTTCCGTGCGGTCGTCAGCGCGTGCTCGTACTCGCCCTGCAAGCGCTGCAGCCGGGCCTGGGCGCCGAGGAAGAGGAACAACTGACCGGGATCCGTCATGGGGTCGTCCACGTCGGCCCAGCGCAGTGCGTCGGCGGCCTGGGAGAGTTCGCCCCGCCACATGCCTTGCTCGGCGCGCACGAAACTGTTGAAGGGGCGTCCCACCCTGATGTTCGCCGCGTCGATGGCGCGCATGGCCTGGTACGAGTCGGCCTCCGCCTCGGCGAGTTGGCCACGCCAGAGCCATGCCAGGCCCCTGTAGTCGTACGCGGGGGCCAGAGTGCGCACCGATCCCCTGCGATGTGCCCAGGCCACCGCTTCGTTGAGGTGGTCCATGACCTCGTTCCGGTCGGCCGCGAGAAGGGTCCACCACACTCCGACCAGCGCTGGTTCCCCCCCGGGCACATTGGCCAGTTGGTCTTCGCCGGCCCGCTGGGCGAAGGCGAGTGCCTCGGGATCGCCCTGGCAGGTCCGGATGAACCCGAGCATGCCCTCCAGCGTTCGCCCGCCCGGACTCGGGTGCGGGGTCCACCGGGCCGCTTCGTCGGCGTAGGCCATCAGGTCCGGACGGTGCGGGGCGACGATCGACACCGAGAGCGTCGCCGCCGCGATCAGGCGCCTGCTCTCCTCGGTGTCGGCCTCGCGGGCCGCGGCTTCGTAGACCTCGGAGGCTTCCTCGGTGCGCAGCAGGTAGGTCAGCGCTCCGCCCAACGCCAGGCTGAGCTGGGTCCGTTGCAGCGGATCGGCGGACATCGCGAGGGCCTGCCGCAGGGGGGCGACCGCCGCGTCCGTGTTGATCATCAACGCGCTGGTACCCGCGGTGACCAGGACGTCGATCAACTCCTCCCGCGGCGGCGGCTCTTCGAGGCACCGGCGCAGGTAGATGCTGGCGCTGTCCGGTGAGCCGCGGGCGAGCGCGTCGTCCGCGGCGGCACGCAGCACCGTCACGGTGCGGGGGTCCGCGCCGGGGTGGATGTGCAGGAGGTGGGCGGCGATGTGCTGCGGTGCGGCCTTGGCGTCGCCGAGAATGTCGGCGGCGCGCGCGTGCGCGTCCATCCGCGTCGCGGCGTCGAGGTCGGCGTAGACCGTGGCGCGGATCAGCGGATGGCAGAAGGCCAGCGGCTCGGTCCCGGGAAGCATGCCGTCCGGGACGCCGGGGGCCGACGGGGCCAGGATGGTGACGCGCTGCAACTCGCGTGCGGCGTCCGCCGCCGCCATGACGGACAGCCCGGCGTGCGCGGCGGCGTGCTGCAGTTCGGCGCCGTCGCCCAGTACCGCCACCGACCGGGCGAGCCGCACATGACCGGGGGTGAGCTCGTGCAGCCGTACCCCCACGTACCGGGAGACGGCCTTGGGGCCCAGCTCCAGGATCTTGGCGGCGTTGCCGGCGACGGGCTCGATACCCTCGGCGCGCACCAGCTGGATCAACTGCCGCAGCAGCAGCGGATTGCCCGCGGTCGCGTCGTGGCACGCGCTCACGAAGTCCTCATCGGTACGCGTCCCCGGCCCCAGCGCGTCGTTGACCAACTCGGTCGCGGCCTCGCGGCTGAGCGCGCGCGGCCGCAGGGACACGGTGGAGGGGTCGGTGCTCATCATCCGCAGCAGCGGCGTCTCCTCCTCCCGCGCCCATGGGCGGGACGCGGCGACCGCCGCGATGGGCAGCACCTCCAGCCGGTGCAGGAGATACGTCACGAACCTCAGCGAGGGCGCGTCCGCCCACTGCAGGTCGTCCACCATCAACAGCAGCGGGGTGTGCTGCGCCATGTTCGCCGCCAGCCAGTACAGCCCGTGCAGCGTCGCGAAGTCACCAGGGGGCACCTGCGAGGTCACCGAGCCCAGCACCGAGCGGGCCGGTTCGGCGGCGCCGGACAGCCACTCCTCGCGCTCACCGTCCGAAGCCTCGCCCAGGGCCGGTTCGAACAACTGCCGCACCACGCCGTAGGCGAACTCGCGCTCCATCTCCGATCCCCGCCCGGCCAGGACCCGGGTGCCGACCGCCGCCGCGACCTCCCGCGCCTCCTCCAGAAGGCGGGTCTTACCGACCCCCGCCGGCCCTTCGACCAGCACGAATCCCCCGGCGCCGGCCCGCGCCGCCTGGACCCGCTCGGTGAGTACACCGAGCTCCCGTTCGCGTTCCAGCAAAGCACGCGTGGCCATGCGTCCAGTCTCCCGCTACCCCTGAGAATCAGATAGCCGTGCGTCTATTCTCCCACTTTCAAACATTCTTTCGACTGCGCGTACACACGGAGTGAGCATCGGTACTTCCTTGTGGTCGAGGATCACGGAGCCGGCTCGCGTACGAGTCCGTCAGCAGGGACGCGTGGTCAACGCGGCGGGTCGCACGAGAGGGCGTCGCGTACCTGGTAGGAGGCGTTGCCGCGGGCGGCCGGCGGACTGGTCGAGACGCTCACACCCCACCAGGCGCCACCGTCGAAGTAATGTCCGGCCGGAACGGACACCTGGCTCCGCCCCCGGGGCAGCGCGAACGTCTGCGTCACCTCGACGGTGCTGGTGGTCAGTTCGGGGTCGTCGGCGTGGAACCAGCTCACGGTCACGGAGCCGTCGGCCGCGGCGTTGGTACGGGCGGTGATCACCGCGCTGGCCTGCCGGCCCGTGCAGCTGAACGTGTCGATCGTGACGGACCGCACGTCGAGCGGCGCGGACGACGAGGTGGTGGTCGGCACTCCGGTGCCACCGGGACTCCCCGTCCCCGAGCCCGTCGGCACCGGGGCGGGCGCGACACCCGAGGTCACGGTGCTGCCCGGCGTACGGGTCGGCGCGCCGGTGGGAACCGCGCGGGAGCCCCTGCGGCCGGTGGAGGCGGTGGAACCGGGGGAAGGTGTGGCATCGGCGGAGCCGGAGGGCTCGGGGAAGGCCGTCGTGCCCTCAGGGCTCGCGGCGGCGGACGGCCCCGCCGGGGAGGTCGCGGGCATCGGTGCCGCCGTGCCCCCGCCCTGGTGCCCGCTGGGCCACGCGGCGGCCGCCACGACGACGCCGAGCACCACGGCTACCGCGGCCGCCGCGGCCGGCTTCCGCGCCCTCCTGGCCAGGGACGTACGGGCCGAGGCGGTACCGGCCAGGGACGCGCCGGTCATGGCGGTGCCGACCGCGGACGCACCGACCGCGGAGGCACCGGCCCCGGGCGCACCGGCCATGGAGGTGCCGGCCGGAGACGTGCTTGCCGAGACCGCGCTCGTCGAAGCGGTCGTGGCCGCTGCCGGGAACAACCACGGCAGGAGGGCCGCCAGGGCGACCAGCGCGACCTGCCCGCGACGCTCCCAGTCGGTGCCGTAGCGCGCGACCGCGACCGCCTCGACCTCGGCCAGGAACGCCGCCGCGGTCGTCGGGCGGTCGCCGGGGGTCTTGGCCAGACCCCGGCGGATCAACGACCGTACCGACTCGGGAGCGAGCGCGTCGGGTATCGGTGCCTCGATGTGCTGCACCCCCAACTCCATGGCGCTCACACCGCTGTACGGCCGCATCCCGGTCAGGGACTCGAAGAACGTGGCGGTCGCCGCGTACACGTCCGTGGCCGGTGTGGCGACGGAGCCCCGCCACTGTTCGGGCGCCATGTAGGACGGCGTGCCGGCCGCGTCCGGCGTACTGCCCGACCGCACCGCGATGCCGAAGTCCACGAGCATCGAGGCGCCCTCGGCGGTGACAAGGACGTTGTCCGGCTTGTAGTCGCGATGCACCATCCCGGCGTCGTGTGCCGCCGCCAGCCCCAGCAACGAGCCTTTGAGCACAAGCAGCGCGGCCTCGGGGGCGATGGCGCCCTGTTGCTCCAGCACGGCCCGCAGCGGAATGCCCTCGACCAGCTCCATGACGATGGCGACGCCCGCGGTGTCCTCGACGTACTCGTACATCCGCACCACATGCGGCGACCGCAGTTCGGACAGCAGTTGGGCCTCGGACCGGAAGACGGCCCGGAATCCGCGGTCCGCCCGCAGCCGCTCCGCGAGGTACTTGATGGCGACCGCACGCCCGGTGGCTGTGTGCCGCGCCCGGACGACCCGCCCGCTCGCGCCCGTCCCGAGCTCCGCCTCGTCCAGGTAACCGGGTACGACCCATGTCGTCGGGACGGCGTTGGTGGTGCCATGGTGCATCTCGCGTTCCTTATTCCCCTTCAGATCGCCCCCGTGGGAATCTGTCGACCGATCGTACGAAGCCGTTTCGCCACTTCCATGAGTAGAAGCTGCTCAATTCCGCGCGCTACAGGGAGAGGGAGGCGGTGGCTGTCGTACCGGACGCGCCGACGTCGATCCGGGACTTCTTCGCCAGCGCTTTGACGATGGCGAGACCTCTTCCGCGCTCGGCGGCGGCGTCGGGGCACTCGGCGAACACGTCGATCGGTGCGGTGCTGCCGTCGTACACCCGGATCACGAAGTCGTCCCCGCGGGTCTCGCACTCGAGGATCACCGGTGGCCGCCCGTGCACGACCGCGTTCGTGACCAGCTCCGACACCATCAGCTCGATCGCGGCCACCGGTTCCGCGTCGAGGATCCCCCACCGTCCCAGCACGTCGAGCACGGCGCGCCGCGCGCGCGGAACCGAGGAGGGGCAATACGGCAGGGGAATGACCGAAACCCTGTGCTGCGCCGCTGCGTCGTCCGGTCCCATGGTGCGCCTTCCTTGCCTGTTCGCCCCGCGCGTGCCTCCTGAGTCCGGAAGGGGTTCTCCCGCGACTCACACCGACAAGCGGGCGGAGAGTTCACCGCGGCTGCTGACGCCCAACTTGGCGTAGACGTGGCTGAGATGGTTGTCGATCGTGCGCCGGGAGAGGACCAGTTGCTCGGCGATGTCCTTGCTCGGGATCCGGCGCGCGGCCATCAGGGCGATCTCGCGTTCCCGCGAGGTCAACGGCGCGACGGTTGCGGCGTTCCCGGCGAGTACGGGGGTCCGTACGCCGCCGCACGGCTCGGCCAGTGTCCTGGCCCGTGCCGCCGCTGTGGCGGCTTCGCACCGCTGCCCGTCGCGGGCGAGAACCTCTGCCGCCCCGCCACTCGCCTCCGCGGCCAGGAGCACGGCGCCCAGGGTCTCCAGCTCTTCCGACACGGCCAGCAGCAGTTGGGCGTCGCGGGAGGCGAGCGCCGCCGCGAAGTGTGCTCTCGCCGCGGTGAGTTCGCCTTCGCAGAGGGCGGCGAGTTCCTTCAACCGGTGTGCGGCCTCCTTGGCGCCGCCGAGCCGCGCGCTCTCGGTCAGCAGAGCCGCCTCGGAGCCGAGGTGCCCGCTGTCCCGGGCGGAACGGGCCGCCTCGTGCAACACCCGCCGGGCAGCGGGCAGGTGGCCGCGCGCGGCGAGGACCCATGCCTCGCCGAGCCGCTCCTCCCCCGCCAGAAAGCCCGGGCCGGGCAGGGTACGGGCCTCGGCCGCCGCACTCGTGGCGGCATCCTCCGTGCCCAGCACCGCGGCGCAGGCCGCCAGACCGGAGAGGGCGAGCTTGAGCGCCCTGTCCTGCCGGCGCGAACGGCCGAGACAGGCGGCTTCTGCGTACAGCCGGAAGGCGACGTCGATCCGGCCGGCCAGCCACTCGCAGCGGGCGAGGTGGAAGAACAGCCACAGTCGCGGCACCGGGGCATGACCGGCCGAGAGGTCCGCCACGCCCCTTTCCCCGATCTTCCTCGCCCGGCCGAGGAGCCCCGCCTCGGTCAGGGCGAACGTGCGGAAGGCCGGCAGCGCGGCAGACAGACCCGACGACGCCGTGCCCGTCGCCCGCGCCTGCCGTGCGTGCACGCGTTCCGCCAGCTCCACGGCCTCGCCGGCCCGCCCCACCATGGCCAGACCCGCGGACGCCACGGCGGATCCCAGCGGCCACCGATCGCCGTCACGCAGCATCCGCCGCGCGTGCGGCAACCGCTCCAGGGCAGCGGTACCCGCACTCGGGGAGCCCGCCACGGTGAGCATCAGGGCTTCGTTCGCGCGCAGCAACTGCCGCCCTTCAGCACCTTCCACCCCCTTCAGGGCGACACGATTGACGGCCAGTGCCTGGCGGAGCCGCTCACCGTTTCCCAGCAGATTCGCGGTGCGGGCAAGGCAGGCGCCGACCCTGTCCCGCTCGGTTGCCGCCATGGCCTGGGCGGTGGAGAACGCCTCCTCGGCCTCGTCGACCTCGCCGAGCACGGCGTGGGCCCCGCCGAGCGTCAGGAGAGCGGCCCCCGTGCGCCGCGCCTCGGGCAGGGCCCGCAGCAGCATCGTCACCTTGGGAAAGTCCTCGTCCTGCCGTGCCACGGCGGCGGCCCGGAGCAGCAGCCGGGAGTCGGCGCCACCGCCGGCCCGGATGTGCCAGGTGGCCAGCGCAAGGGGGTCCTCGCGTCTCCTCAGGCCGCGGCGGCGGAGCCGGGCGGCCTGCTCCGTCAGCAGCGCGCGCTCGCGGAGCACCGGCATCCGGGCGCGCAGTATCTCGGCATGGGCGGGGTGGGCCAGATCCATCACGGTGCGGCGCCCGTGACGGCGGACGGTGACGAGGTGGGCGGCCTCCAACGTGATCAGCACCGTCTCCGAAGCCGTCTCGGCCAGATCACCCGTCGTGAGCGGCCCCGCGACGGCCAGCAGGTCCAGTGTGTCGCGTGCGGTGGCGTCCAGCGCGGCCAGCCGTGCGTCGAACTGCTCCGTGAGCCGGCCGGTGCGCGGAATCGGCCGGGTGAGCCGCCAGGTCCGCTGGTCCTGCCGCAGGGCGCCCGCCGCCTTGGCACCGCCGACCAGTTCGCTCAGCAGGGTCAGATTCCCCTGGCTCAAGGTGTGGAACTCCCTGACGGTCCGCGCTTCGACGAATCCGCCGAGTACCCGACGCAGCAGGTGCTCGGTGCGGTCCCGGTCCAGTTCGGCCAGGTCGACCCGGCAGTCGTGGTCGGGCCGGACGATCCCGGAGAGCGCCTGCGCCGGCGGCCCAGGGCTGACGGTGGCGATCAGGAAGATCACTCCGGTCTCGAGGAGCTGGCTGACCAGCAGCGTCGACGCGCTGTCGAGCATTTCGAGGTGATCGACGAGGAGTACGAATCGGTCGCGGCCCTGTGCGCCGAGCGCCTTTGTCGCCGCGATCAGCCGAGCCACCGGATCGTGCTGGTCGGCGTGGGCGGACAGCAGATGCCCCAGGCAACCGAGTGGCCCGGCCGCCGCCCCGGCAGCCAGCGCCCGCCCGCCCTGGTGCCCCAGGGCGATGGCCTGCTGCAGGCACTCCTCCGCCAGCCGGGTCTTTCCCACACCCGCCGGTCCGTGAATCATGAACGACCGGCCGCGGCGACGTAGTGTCTTCGTGAAGGCCGCTAGTTCTTCGGCACGGTCGATGAGTGGCCAACGGTCGAGATCAGAGATCCGCGGCATGCGCGACTCACCTCATTCGTTGCGGGAGTGCGGGAACTGGCTGCCCCCGACGTTGCCCGCCGCCCGACGGCCTCGGCATCGGGGAACACCCCCTACACGCACCCCCAAGAAAACGGGCACCCCCCATGTCGACCACCCCGGGGTCGGTCCCCGGGGATCGACGAGCGGGCCGCGCCGGGGATTTGAGCAGCAACTACTCACGAGTTTCGGTTTCCGCCGGGAGATGCTCGTTCTCTCTTGCCTCGATGCGGAGACAAGTCCCCGCCGTGGGGCTGGCATCGGTCAGTTCGACGACCACACCGTGAGGCGACTCCGTGAGTGCTCGTCGCCGCAGCGCTGACGATGTCTTCGACAGTTACGCATTCGACAGTCCGGATGCAACGCAGTGGAGCATCTAGTGAAGAATTCCTTCCGGCCCGACAACCAGGTGAATGCCCCTTCCCTCAAGGGAGCAACAGGAGCGCCGGCACGCCCGGTTCCTCTCGCTACGGGGCAAGTCCCGCTGATCGGACGGGATATGGAGTTGATGGCGGCGGTACACGCCATGACATCCGGTAGCGACCGCTACGCCGGAATCGTCGTCGCCGGAACCACGGGTATGGGGAAGACGCGCTTTTCGGAGGAGGTCGCCAAGGCGTTGCCCTCGTCGCGCCGCATCATGTTCCTCAGGCATGGGGGTGTTCCGCGGCAGAGGCACGCGCTGCCACCGGCCGACCACATCGCCGCGAGCTCGCTGGAGACGCTGGCCGCCGCCACCCGAAGCGCCCGTCCCGTCGTCGTCGTGGATGACGCGCACCACCTGGACAGCGCCACCGCCCGAACGCTGCGGGACGTGGCCCAACGCCGGTCCGTCGACCTGCTGGTGACGGTGACGACCGAACTGGACCACGCCCCGGCGATCCTCGGACCGCGGAAGGACAGCCATCTGTCCCGTGTCGACCTGCGCGCACTCGACACGGACGCGACTCGGCATCTGGCGACCAACCTGCTGGGGGACCGGCTTCTCCATACGGCGGCCTCGCACTTCGCGGCCCTGGCCGAGGGCAATCCCCGGCTGCTCTGCGAGCTGGTGCACGCGGCGTGCGAGCAAGGCATGATCGTGGCGCACCCCGAGGGCTGGGACGTGACCGACGGGGTCCCGTGGTCCCCCGCGCTGCTGGACATCCTGAGCCGCATGCTGCGTCATCTCAACGCCGACGAGGTACGGGCCCTGGACCTCATCGCGGTCGCGGAGCCGGCGTCACTGCCGGTACTCGAAACGCTGACGGACACCGGCTCCCTGGTGGGGCTGGAGGAGCGGCACCTGCTTCGGGTCGTGCTGCCCCCGGTCCCCCGGACCGCGGGGACGACCGTGTCGCAGTGCCCCAGCGTCCGCCTCGGCCTGCGCCTGCTCGGGCACTTCCTCCGTGAGCGCATGCCGGAACTGAAGCGCCGGGCGCTGCTGCGTACCTGGATAGACGCCTACGAGCGTGAGCCCCCCGTCGGCCACGACGACCGACTGCGCGTCCTGGACTGGCGGTTGCAGGCAGCCCTGCCCGTCGGCGTGCAGAACCTGCTGGAAGCGGCTCAACTCGCCTACCACATGGAGGACTTGAAGGCCGCGGCGCGATTCACCGAATGCGCCTGGAACCAGCAGCAGAGCCTTGACACCGTGGCGGCGCACGGGCGCTCGCTGGTCGCGCTCGGGGACTTCGCCTCGGCGGACCGCCTGCTGGACGCGACCGACCCCGAACCCGCCGTCCAGGACCTCAGGAGTCGCAGCCTGCTCCTTCAAGGGCGCTTCGACGACGCCCGCCCGCTCATCGCCACCATGACCGGCGTACAACTCCAGCACCACCAGGCGATGGCCGCGTACTTCCAGGGCCGGTTCGCCGACTCCCTGCGCCTCGCCGAGCCACTTCTCGCCCATGGCGACCCGGTGGTCGAGCGCGAAGCGGGCGTCTTCGTCATGGCCGCCCTGTGCCACGCGGGGCGCCCGCTCGACGCCTTGCGCCTCCACCGGCGCCTCGCCGACGACGACACGGCGCCCGACACCTGCCGGGCCGCGTTCCACGTCCATTCCCTGGACGAGGTCCACGCCCTCGCTCTCGCCGACTGCGGCACACTCGACGAAGCGCAGCAGATCCTGCTTCACCCGGGCGGTGCGGCCGTCCCGGGCCGGCACATCACGGTCGACGCCCGCAGGGGGCTCGCCCTGGGAATGGTCCTCCTGGAGCGCGGCCGGCCACGCCAGGCCCTCCCCCACCTGACGCTCACCTCCACCTACGACACCGGCTGGGACCTGTGGCGGCAGCGCGCCCTGGTCTACCGGGCGCTCGCCTGCGCGGCCCTGCCCGACCGGGCCGCCGCGGCTCGGGTCGCCGACGCCCTCCCGGCGCTCGGCTGCTCCTATTTCATGGCCCACCACGCGGTCGCCCTGGGCTGGTCGGCCACCGCGGGAGCCAGGCGCGCCGAGGCGGCCGACCTCCTCGCCGAGGCTGCCGCACTGCATCGTTCCCGAGGGGCTCACGGCGACGTGGCGATCCTCGTCCACGAGATGACACGCCTCGGCCTGGCGCGGCACACCAGCCCCTTCTGGGACATCTCCGTACAGGGACCGCTTCTGCAGGCGCGGCTGGACTACGGCCGCGCCGTGGCCATGAAGGACCCGGATCTCCTCCACGAGGCCGCGGGCGTCTTCGCCGCGTGCGGTACCGACCTCTGTGCCGCCGAGGCATACGCGGAGCTGGCACGGTTGTACGCGCACTCCGGCAACGAACGCAGGGCGACGGCGGCCAGGCTGCGGGCCACCGCCTTGGCCGCCCGCTGCGAAGGAGCCGTCACCCCCGCCCTGCAAGGTCTCAAGGAAGCCCAGCCGCTGAGCTCACGAGAGAGCGAGATCGCGGTGCTGGTCGCCCAAGGACTGACGGACAGGGAAATCGCGGAACGCCTGACCATATCCGTCCGCACGGTGGGAAATCATCTCTACCGCATCTACCGGAAACTCGGCGTCGAGAACCGACGCGCCCTCCGCGGCCTTCAGACGTGGCACTGAACCGGCCCCTCCCGCATTCCGCTGCGCGGTGCCGATGGCGGCGGACTCCGACGGATTCCGGCGGATTCCGGCGGCGGAAGGTTGGGGTACGGGTTGGGGGGTGTCCCCGATGTCGGGGATCTCCCTTTCTCGTAGAACTGAGAACGCAAGGGTTTGTCCGGATCAGAGCTGAGTTCCCTTTCGGAGGTGATCGCCGTGTACGCCACCGCCGGCCGTACCGCGACAGCCGACCTGTCGGGCGTGTGGGCGCTGCCTCACCGCCCCGAGTCCGCCCGGACCGCCCGCCGTATCGCGCGGTGCGCGCTGGACGCCTGGGGCATCGACGACGACATCACCGAACGTGTACTGCTCGTCGTCTCCGAACTGGTCACCAACGCCGTGGAGCACGCGCGGCCGCCCGTCGCCCTGCATCTGGACCTCCCCGCCGACGGCTCCCTGCACATCGAGGTCGACGACGGCGGCCGAGCGGCCGAGGAGGGCGCGTGGACGGCCAGTCGCGGAACCGGCGAACACGGCCGCGGGACCGGCATCATCGGCTTCCTCGCCCACGCACACGGCGCCCGTACGCATCAGAGCGGTGCCACCCACTGGGCGCACCTGCCCGTGGGGCCCTGCACGGCGGTGCCGCCGGGAGGCGCTGGGCCTCCCGGCGGCACCGGGTCCCGTCGGGGTGATCAGGAGTTCCACACCTGGAACTCGGAGAGCTGGCCGGCCGGCCAGCCGGTGTTGGCCGTGAACGTCGCGCGGAAGTAGCGGTCGGAGGTGGCCGGGAAGGTGATGGTCACGCTGTCGCCGTTGGTGTTCGGGTCGAAGGTGTAGGACGCCGAGGCCTTCAGCGTCGTGAAGCTCGACCCGTCCGTGCTGCCCGACAGGGTCAGCGTCTGGCTGCGCGCGCCCCAGGACGCGGGAAGCTGCAGCACCACCTTGGACGCGCTCTGCGCCGACCCGAGGTCGACCTGCACCCACTGCGGGAAGGCGTTGTTGGCGCTCTCCCAGTAGGTGTTGCGGTCCCCGTCGGTGACGTGCGACGACGGGTACACGTCGTTGTGGCTGGACTCGGCGGTGGGCTTGCCCGCGGCCAGGTTGATGCTGACCGTACCGCTGCCGGTGCCGGTGAGGGCCACGGTCAGCGGGTTGTTGGACGCGTTGCTCGCGACCGTCAGGGTGCCGGTACGGGTACCGGAGGCGGTCGGCTTGAACGTGACGCTGACCGTGCAGCTGCCGCCCGCGGCGATCGACGACCCGCAGGTGTTGGTCTGCGCGAAGTCACCGGTCGCGCTGACCCCGGAGACCGCCGCGGCGGCCGTACCGGTGTTGCTGACGGTGACGGTCTGCGCGGCGCTGGTGGTGCCGGGCGCCTGCGAGGCGAAGGACAGGGACGCCGGGGCCGCGGTCAGCGTCGCGGACGTGCCGCCGCCGCTGCCGCTGGGGAAGACCTCGAAGTCCGAGAACTGCGCCGCGTTCCAGCCGGAGTTGGCGGTGACGTTCACCCGTACGTACCGCGCGGAGGCGGACGGGAAGGTGATGGTCACCGTGTTGTTGTTCGCGTTCGGGTCGAAGGTGTACGCCGCCGAGGCGGCCAGGGTGGAGAAGGACGAACCGTCGGCCGACCCCTGCACCGACAGCGTCTCCTGGCGGGTCGCCCACGCGGTGGACGGCGGCAGCTTCAGTACGACCTTGCCGACGCCGTAGCTCTGGCCGAGGTCGACCTGCGCCCACTGCGGGAAGGCGCCGTTGGCGCTCTCCCAGTAGGTGGAGGCGTCCGGGTCGGTCAGGTTCGCCGGGGTGTAGGTGCCGTTGCTGGAGCTGGCCGACGCGGTCTTGCCCGCGGCGATGTTCGTGGAGCTGTCGATGCCGGTACCGGACAGCGCCACCGTGGTCGGGCTGTTGTTGGCGTTGCTGGTGACCGTCAGCGTGCCCGTGCGAGCGCCGCCGGTGGTCGGCTTGAACGAGACGGTGACCGCGCAGGACGCGCCGACGGCGACGGTGGAGCAGTTGTTGGTCTGGCTGAAGTCGCCGGTGGCCGACACGGCGGAGACCGTGGCGGAGGAGGTGCCGGAGTTCGTCAGGGTCACCGTCTGCGCGGCGGCGGTGGCGCCGACGACCGTACCGGCGAAGGACAGCGACGCCGGGTTGGCGTTGACGACCGGGCCGGGCGCGGTGCCGGTGCCGGACAGCGCGACGGTGCTGGTGGTGCCGCCCGCGTTGACGGTCAGGGTGCCGGTGCGGGAGCCGGTCGCGGTGGGCTTGAAGGTGACGCTGATCGCGCACGAGCCGTTCGCCGGGATGGACGAGCCGCAGGTGCTGGTCTGCGCGAAGTCACCGGTGGCCGCGATCGAGGACACCGCGGCGGCCGCACCGGTCGGGTTGCTGACCGTCACGGTCTGCGCGGCGCTGGTCGCACCGGTCGCCACCGAACCGAAGTTCAGGGCGCTCGGGTTGGCCGTGACGCCCTCGGCCGGGTACGGCGGGAAGACCGGGGCGGGGAAGCCGCCGCACAGCGGGGTGCCGCTGATACCGGAGTTGCCGCCGCCGTCGGTGACCACGAAGTTGCCGCCCTCGCAGCTGTAGACGGGCGAGGAGGCGCCGACTCCGGTGGCGGTGACGTTGGTGAACTTGGCGGCGCCGCCGGTCTGTTCCTGCAGCGCGAAGGTGCCGGTGCCGGCGATCGTCACATTGCTGAGGTTGACACCGCTGACGGTGCCCTCGACCCACTGGACCGCCTCGTACGGGCTCTGCTCGATCAGCGCGTTGCTGACGTTGATCGGGCCGGTGATGGAGCCCTGGCTGCCGTCGAACCACAGCGCGCCGACGCCGAACTGCCAGTTCGGGTCGAGGCTGCCGTCGCGGATCAGCGTGTTGTTGGAAATGGTGGTGGTGCCGACCGGCGTGGAGGAGAACCGCTGGCCGACGTGGATGCCGCCGCCCTGGGCCAGGCCGGTGTCGGTGACCAGGTTGCCGCTGACGGTGTTGTCGTGGCCGCCGTAGATCGCGATGCCGTTGGCGAGGATCTGCAGGCTCACCGTGTTGTCGGAGATGGTGTCGTTGGCGTCCGCGCCCAGACCGGAGTCGGCCCAGGTGGCCACGCCGTCGTCACCGGTGTTGCGGATGTCGCTGTTGGTCACCTTGGAGTTGGTGACCCCGCCGTGGAAGTTGATGCCGTCCGCGGTGGTGTCGCGGATGCGCATCCCGCTGAACGTCAGCCCGTCCATCGGGCCGTCCATCCACGCGCCGACCTTCAGATGGTCGATCCACAGGTTGGAGACGGTGGAGTTGGACATCGCGCCGCCGACGCCGTTGACCTGGGCGCTGTCGTTGCGCTCCTGGACGTCACCGAAGATCGCGAAGTTCTGCAGGTGTACGCCGGTGCTGGCGGACGGCGCGGAGTTTCCGTAGAAACCCGGAGCGGCGCCGGTCACCGTCGAGTACCACATGCCGGCTCCGGCGACCGTCACGTTGTTGACCGCGATGTGGCCGGGGACCTTGAAGGTGCCCGCCGGGATCCACACCGTGCCGCCCGAACCGGCGGCGGCGATCGCGGCGTTGAACGCCGCGGTGGAGTCGGCCGCACCGGTGGCGTCGGCGCCCTTGCTGGTCACCGACACCGAGCCCGAGGGCTGGCCGAGCGCCGGGCCGACGTTCTCGAAGTCCGCGAAGTCGATCGTGGTCGCCGTACCGCCGGAGGGCACCTGCAGGGTGAAGGTGGTGCCCGCCGGATACGTCTGCGACAGCAGCCGGTGCGCCTCGTCGTAGAAGTGGTGCGGGTTGCTGCCCGGCGAGTTGGTGAACGGGTAGCTGCCGTAGTACCAGCTGTAGGCATTGGTCAGCGTGAAGTCGGGCTGCGCGGCGCCGTTGACGGAGAACGACAGCGGCGCGGTGTATACGGAGCCGCCGCCGGTGTCCGGGATGCTGTAGCGGAAGTCGATCGAGTTGGTCGCCACCGGTGTGGTGAAGGTGACGTACTTGCCGCTGCCGGAGAGCGTGACCGCCTTACGGTACGCCGCCTCGTCGGCGAGCTGACCCGCCGCCCAACTCGGGCCGATGACCGATCCGTTGGTGCTGGAGTTCTCCGCCTGCACCTCCACGTACGGCAGGCTCGCACCGCTTCCGCCGGTGGCCGCGGCCATGGCCTGCGGCGCCGCGAGGGCGACCACACCCGCGGTCAGCAGCACGGTGCCACCTCCCGCGGCGACCGCACGCCTGAGCTTTCTGAGTCTGGCGAACACGACTTGCTCCTCTCTGAGGTGAGGGGTGAGGCACGCCCGGACACGGCGGACCGCCTCACCGGCTACCGGAGCGGGCGAGTGACCGAAGGTTCCGTGGTGGGGGGCGGTGGGGGGATGAGGGTGGGGCCTGAACAGTGCAGGGGGACCGTAGCCTCCTGGACACACCCATGCAATATCTGGATCCATTTTCGTTGAATACAGACGCAACTCTGCAAAAACATGCGCACACTTACGTGCGGTACGGGTGTGGGACCTGGGGTTCCGCGGAGCGCGTCCGCGGGCTGCGGGACTGTCGGTAGCCGACCTCGCAGCCAAAGCCACGCTGGCGCGACTCGGGCGGGACGGACCACCGCTCCCGCAGATCGCCGCCCCCCGAACGACACCGAAGGCGGCCCACCGGGAACTCACCCCCCGCCGCCCCGAGTTCCGCACGACGCGACCAGTAGGCACCCCCGCCCCGCAAAAACCGAGAAGGCCGCCCCCGCATCTCTGCCGAAACGGCCCTCCGACCCGCGAAAACACTGGTCGGGACGACAGATGCGAACCTGCGGCCACCTGGCCTCTAGGAGCGAAGACCAAGGGGACTTCCCTGCCAAAACGGGACTAACTCCACACACATAACATGTGGTTAAGCGACCATGTCCATCATTTCGAACAGTGCGTGACCCCCCGTCGGTCCCCAGGTCGCCTCATCCCATCCTTCACAAAACGCTCTCTTCAACATGCCTCGCATAGCGACATCGAACACAGACGCAGCGGACCCAAGTCGCCCCCCCCAAGACTTTGGCCACGCGGCCTCGGCCCGTTCGACGGCACGCCAGATCTTGCATGCCTTCAGAACGACTTTCGCGGCTTTTGGAGAGCTCCGACCAGAGGGACAGCGGTAAGGCCGGTGTTGATGCAGCCCATCACGTCGCCCTCGGTGACGCAGGAGATCGCGTCGTTGACACCGATCAGGTCGCCCACCAGGCTGACGATCCGGCCGACCAGTCCTTCCTTCTCCTCCTTCGCCGCCGCCGCGCTGGCCGCAGCCGCTGCCTGCTCGGCGCCGAGAACATCACCCTCGGCCTGGATCGTTACCTGGCGCGCCAAACCGCCGTCCGGAGGCCCGCGATTTCAACAGGTCGCATTCACACCATTGCGCGAAAATCAGAACTTCGATCCTCATAATGCCGTCAGGAGTCGGGTTCTCGGTCAGGGTTGGGATGCAGTCGACCCACGACTCGGCGACCTGGAGTGCATCCGTGACGCGGCCGCGACCAGGTGGAAGGACAACAGCCCCGTCTTTCCGGGCTCCAACGCATCCGCTTCCACGGACTACGGAGCTCCACCACGACGCTCCTCCTGGGGCAGGTGTCGAACTCGTCGTGATCCAGAAGCTCCTCGGCCACGCTCGTGTCCGTGCAACCGCCTCCGTCTACGCCCGCGTCCGGCTCCGACTCCAGCGCGCCACCATCAACCTCCTCGGCCGCACGCTCCAGAACCCTGCCGGGTCCGACAACCGGCCCGACACCGCGAAACACTTGCGCACCTCCCATCCGTTGACGTTGCCGCCAGGTGCTGCCGTCAATCCGCCAGAAGCCCCACCGAACCAAAGTCCGACGGAGCTGATGTGGACGTTCTGATAACAAATTGGCTGACTGGAAGCCACGCAGGAACAGCGCTAGTCAAGCTGGTATTTGATCCAGTCCGTCCCGCCCATCAGCGTGACGCCAGCGTCCGCAAGACACTTGGCTTCTGTCGTGTAGTAATGATTCGCGGCCCGCGACCGGGCGCCCGACATAGTGTTCTCCACCCAAGCTCCTTTGAGCATGGTTTTTCTGGCGCGCTCGCGAAGCTTCTTCCAGACTGCCGCCAGAGTCACTTCGTCAGTCATGGCCGAAAGAACAGACTCTCGCAAGATAGCGTCCGACTGCCCGCCAATGGTAATGAATAGAGAGTCCGGATTCCTTTTCAAATAATCGAGCGCTGAAGCGGCGTTCAGATCGGCTGGAGATGGAGTCAAGGAAATGCGGCGAACGTTGTCTTCACATTCCGGTGGGGTCCCTGATCCATGCACCCCACCTACCAGTTTCACCTGATAGGTGGGCGCGAAGCGCTCCTCAGTCAGGAGAATTCCCAACTCTCGGGACCACTCCCAAGCCATGGCGTAGATTTCGCGACGACTGCCATGGAACTGAAGTGCTACTTTCATCGAGACTCGCTAGTTGTAAGCAACGAAATGCATCTCCATTCCGATCCCTTCGAGGTCTTGCAGCGCTTCCGCTTCTCGCTTGATCGGGGCTCCGGACCGCATAGTCTGTTTTCCGATATTAATGCCGTACTGGGTGCCGTCCGGCCGTTCCACCAGGATATCTGGCCGACGAGAACCCTTGAACCCACCTGGCGTGGCAAACTCACGTTCAGGCAATCTGGCTCCTCCCGCAATCACCTGGCCATCCGTTACCTCGTCGGCGGTTTCGGCTATCTTCAGGTTGTGCGGCCCCGTACCAGCTGGCTTGGGACCGCGCAACATTTGCGGCTTGCCTCCGTTAGCGCAGTCGCATACCGACCTATGGCGGGGGATGGAACCACCGCAGTTGTGCACCAGGACCGGCGTCTCGCCCGCCAGCACATAGTACGAGTGGACGTCCGCGACCGTGAGGTCGTACGTGGTCGCGTGGTGGTGGTAGTTGCGGACGGCGACGACGGTCGCGGTGGTGCCGTCGGGCTGGCGGAGGGTGGTGCCGGGGGTGAGGTCGTGGGCGTCGGTCCACTGGTGGCGGGTGGCATCCCAGAAGGGGTGGTGCCAGGTGGTGGTGAGGGTGTGGGCCGCCGCAGGGGGTGCGTTCGGGTTGGCCGGGGACGCGGCGATGGACAGATCGGTGAAGTCCTCGTCGGTGTGGGTGACGATGACCTTCTGGACCCTTTCGGGCTTGGTCAGCCCGGTCTGCGGGTTGGTCGCGAGGACCGTGTCGCCCGCTCTGATTTGGGCGATCGGTTCGCTCTTGCCGGTGGCGAGGCGCACCGGGGTGTCACGCACAAAGCTGTGCACCGGAGTGGGGCAGGCGTCGCCGGCGGCGGTCTTCTCGGCCGCCGCCGCTTCGTCAGCGGCAGCCGATTCCGCCGCGGCCGCGCGTTTGACGTCGGCGAGGTCCTCGGCGACCTTGGCCACGTCCTCCGCGTCCTTGATCGCGGTCTCGGCTCTTTCGACGGCCCGCCAGATTTTGAGTGCCTTCAGACCGACCTTCGCGGCTTTGAAGAGCTTCGTCCAGGGGACAGCGGTGAGGGCGGTATTGATGCAGCCCATCACGTTGCCCTCGGTGACGCAGGAGATCGCGTCGTTGACACCGATCAGGTCGCCCACCAGGCTGACGATCCGGCCGACCAGTCCTTCCTTCTGCTCCTTCGCCGCCGCCGCGGTGGCCGCGGCCGTAGCCGCTGCCTGCTCGGCGCCGAGAGCATCGTCCTCGGCCTGGATCGTGGCCTGGGAAGGCGCCGGTTTGCTCCAGCTGCTGCAACTGCTGACATTGCAACCGTCGGAGTCCTTCTCTGCCTTCTTGGCGGCCTTGTCGCCCTTGTGCACGTTGTTGCCCGTACAGACGACCTCACCCGTGCTGCATTCCTCGGTGCGTGTGCCCGCTGGATCCGACAGCGTGACGGGGCTGTTGTCGGCATAGGCGTAGGCGTTCCACGACTCCGGCTCGCCCGGTACGAGAAGTGGGTCGGGCGTGAGGAACCGGCCGGTCGACGTGTCGTACTCGCGAGCGCCGAGGTTGGTCAGACCGGTGTTGTCGTCCTGCTCGCCCCCGACGAATCCGCGGTCTCCGACCCACCCCGAGGTGGCGGTACGGGTCTCGCCGAAGGGCAGGTACTGGCGCCGGGTGATGCTCTGGGTCGTCGCGTCGATCTGGAGCTGGCCGGTGCCCTGCCGGTCGGCCACCAGGTAGGAGACGCCGGCGGCGGAGTGCACGGCGACGGTGATGCCGGCGACGGAGATGTACCGGACCGCGGAAGGCGTGCTGTCACCGGCCTTGAGCGTGACCTCCTCGTCGCCGAGGAACGCCTCGCTTCCGCCGGCGTCCCGTCGTACCAGCAGGTTGCCGTCGGCGTCATAGACGTACTTCGTCGGGGCGGCCTGGCCGGTCTGGTCGAGCTGAGCCAGCTTGCCCTGCGTGTTGAAGGTGAAGGTGTCGGTGCCCGCTGCGGTGGTCCGGGTGTGGACGTTGCCCGCCGCGTCGTAGGTGTAGGCGGTGTTGGTGTCGACTTGCGGCGCCCCCGGCGTGTGCGTGCTGACCGAGGCGAGGGTGTGCGCGTGGAGAGTGTCGCCTGCCTGCTTGCCGTCGGTGTACGTCGAGACGCTGTCCTGCGCCGCGTCACCGGTCAGGTTGTGGTTGGTCTGCGTCTTCCGGTCACCGGTCGTGTCATACGTCCACGACTGCCAGTACGGGGCGGGCCCGCCGACGGTCGCGGCCGAACCGGACGCCGGGGTTGCCTGGCACGCGTCGGTCGCCGTCCATGCCTGGGTCAGACGCTGGTCCCAGTCATGGGTGAAGCACTGGGTGTCGGTCTGGCCGGTCTCCAGCTTGTCGGTGATCTTCGTGATCGTTCCGGCCGGCTGGTACTGGTAGTTGGTCGTGTCGGCCAGAACGCGTCCCGAACCGGCCACCGTCTGCTGCTCGGTGAGGCGCCGGGTCTGGGCGTCGTAGGTGTAACCGGTCTGCGTGAAGTTGCCCGAGGGCCCGAAGGTGAACTGCTCCGGTTCGTCGTAGTGAGTCCAGGTCAGCTTGTCGACGTAGTCCCAGCTGTCGACGTCGCCGCCGGCGGAGGTGGGATGGCCGAAGGCGTCGTAGCTGTAGCTGACGGTCTCCTGTGGCAGCGAGCCGACCGCCCCTTCGGTGTAGCTGTGCAGGTTGCCCGTCGGCGTATAGGTGCGGTCCGTCGCGTACGTTCCTGCCGGGTTGCCGTCCCCGGACGGGATGATCGTCTCGGTGGACTGCGTCCACCCGTGGCTGTCGTAGCCGAGGATCTTGCTGGTGTAGGCGAGCCCGTCGTCATAGCTGGTCGACGAGGTGGGCAGGCCCTTCTTCAGGGTGTCGTAAGTCCAGGAGGACAGCCGATTCGCCGTCGACGGAGTGGCGTTGCCGCTCGTGTCGTATGCGGCGGTCGGCCGGCCGATCTCGTCGTACGTCGTGCTGACGGTCTTGTTCCGGGCATCGGTGGAACTGAGTTCCTGACCGGCGAGGTCGTACGCGTAGGTGCTCCTGCCGGTGTCGGGATCCGTCTGGGAGACCTTCCGCCCGAGCAGGTCGTATGTCGAGGACCATGTGTTGCCGTCCGCGTCGACCTGGCCCGTCTGGTGGCCCGCCTTGTCGTAGGTGTAGGAGACGGTGTCCGCCGCACCGCTGGGCGTCGTGCCGTGGTACTGGAGCAGCTGGACGGTCCGGCCGCGGCCGTCGGTGATCGTCGAGGTCGGCGTGCTGCCGAGCGGCGGGGTGACATCGGTGCGGTCGGAGCCGGGATAGGCGTATGTGGTGCGCCACTTCTCGGACGCCAGGCTGTAGGCCACGGAAGCGGTGACCCGGCCCGCGCCGTCGTAGAAGGTGCCGCTCTCCGTGGCGACCTGGTCGTCGGGAGCGTAGACGAGCGTCCCGTCGGGCGCCCCGCCGGTGTAGTAAGGGCCGTTGACCTTGACGTTCCATCCGTGATCGTCGTAGGCGGTGTCCGTGATGACCCGGCCGCCGTCGACCGTCGCCGTCTGCGTCTCGCGCTGGCGCAAAAGCGCGTCGTAGATGCTCACCGACGTGCGGTACGTCGTGGCGCTGCCGTTGTCGACGAGGGTCTTCGTCGTCACGGTTGAGGGTGTCGCGTTCGAGAGGTTGTAGGAGTAGGTGACGTTGGGGTCGGCACCCAGCGACTGCGAGAATCCGGCGTCCCACGATGCCGTGACCCGGCCGAGCGGGTCGTAGGTACTGGATGTGGTGTAGCCGGCCGCGTCGGTGGTGGACAGCGGCAGGGCGCGGGCCGGGTCATAGGTCGTCGTCGAACTGAACCCCTGGAGCTGCCCGGTGACTTGCGGCTGCGTCGTCTTGATCTTCGTCGGCGCAGCGCCGGTGGCCGGAGTGTAGGTGGTGATGGTGCGGCGGCCGAGGGCATCGGTCTGGCTGAGGGCCCGCCCGTAGATGTCGTAGTCGGCGACACCCGTGGACGGGACGGTGTTGGTGATGGCCGTCACGTAGTGCGGGGTGCCGTCGGCGGCGACCGAGTCGGCCTTCTTGACCATCGTCACGTCACCCGTGCCGGTGACGGCGGCGGTGTTGTCGGTGGAGCCGTCGAAGAAGGCCTCGTCGTCGCTGATCAGGTCATCCGGGTAGTGCGGCGTCCCGGTGCAGGCGACGGCGACGGTCTGCACGCGGCGCGGGAGCGCGATGGTGGCCCCGGAGCCGTCCTTGGCGTACCACGTCTGCTCACACCGGTCGTCGGCCGTGGTGGACGTGTCGCCCACGTCGTTGACCTTGATCGGGAGGCCGCTCGCCGTGTCGAACGTGTAGTCGGTCTCGTCGGTCCGGGGCTTGCCGTCGGCCTTGAACGTGGTGGTGCGTTCGCGCTGGGTACCGGTCTGATGGGCCACGAGCGGATCGAGGCCCGCGTTCACGCGTGACTGGGTGGCGGTGGGTGCGCTCTCCCAAGGGTCGATCACGGCATCACTGAGGAGCGCTCCTCCGTCGCCGTTGTAGTTCTGGGCCTCGAAGACCTGCCCGGCGAACTCGTCCTTGTCGGTGACGGTGTCGTCTCCGGCGTAGTCCGTGAGCGTCGCCTTGCGTGTTCCGGTCGACGTCTTGTCGCCGTCCATGCCGCGGAAGTAGGCGCTGCTCGACAGGGTGACGATCCCGCCATCAGAGCCACTGCGCGTCTCGACCTTGGCGTAACCCCGCCACTCGTTCCAGGTGCGGTACTTGGCGAGCGTTCCCGGGTCGTCGTCGAAGTGCCAGCCCGGGTCCCCGAGGTACTTGTAGTCCGTCTCCACCGGCAGGCCGCCGCCGGTGATGTCCTGTTCGGTGACCGAGTGGACGAGGTACTTGTTGAACCAGTCGAGGATGGCTGCGGTCTTGCCTGGCGGAGTCCAGTACTCGGGGTAGCAGTTGTACTTGTTGGTGTCCGGGGCGGACGGCATGACGGGGGTGCCGGCCCGATGGCACTGCGCCGAGTAGTAGTTGACGCTGATCAGCTCGCCGGTCTCGGTCGTGACGGATGTCAGCCGGTAGCGTGACAGCGGCTGGTAGCCGTCAAGGCCGTCGACGCGGCCGATCATCGACTGGCCGTCGAACGTGACCGGCTTGAGTGCGGCGCTGCCGCCGTCGAGTCCGGTGCGGGTGATCGAGGACAGCCAGGCGGTCGGAGTCGTGGTGTCCTTCGCGTCCGTGGGCGGTGGGAAGGTGTGGGCGAGTGCCCAGGAGTCCACGTTCTTGTACGCGCCGGCCACCAGGACTTGGGTACGGATTCCGGTGAGCCACTTCGTGGTGAAGTACGCGGGGCCGTGGTTGTTGCAGGTGCCGCTGGAGGCGCACGTCTGGTCCACCGGCACGTCGGGCCAGTGCGCGGCGTTCGTGGCGTTGAGCTTGGACGAAGCGCAGTCGAAGGTGCTGTCGGCCAGACAGCGCTCGGAGGTGTCGAAATACACCTGCGCGGCGGCCGGGGTTCCCGCGGTGTCGTACACCTTGCCGGCCCGCTGACCGTACTGGATCTTGGTGAGGTAGCCGCCGCGCGTGTACGGAGCGGGGGTGGTGGTGTTGTTCGGGCCGTAGTACCCCGTCTCCGGCGAGTACCAGTAGCTGATCGCGTTGTTGTGGCCGTCGACGACGTAGTCGAGGTTCCACCGATAGGCCTGCGCGCAGGAGGAGGCGGCGAAGGTCGAGGCGTGGCAGTACTCGCCGGAGTCGTTGCCGTAGACCCGCGTCGTCCACACGGAGTTCGTCACCGGGTCATCGGCTGCCGTGCCGTGGTCGGACCACCCGGGCAGCTGGTTGCGGCCGAAGTAGTACGTCGTGCCGTCGCGGGTGGTGACGGTGAAGTAGCGGTGTTCGGTGTCGGGGTTGACGGTGTCGGTGGCGACCTTCACGATCTCGCCCGAGTCGCCCTGCGGGTGCCAGGCGCCGGTGGCGGTGTCGTGCACCAGCGTGTTGGAGGAGCCGTTGAGGGAAAGCGTGAACTGGTCGGTGTCGTCGGACCAGCACTGGTCCGACGTCTGGGGGCCCTTGCCGTTGTCGTCGTCCGCGCAGCGCGCGTAAGAGCTCTCGATGAAGCCGGGCGAGTAGTCCCAGCCGTCGCCTATCCAGGAGGCCTGCGGCGAGGTGGTGGAGGTACGCCCGTCGACACTCTGGGAGTTGTAGGAGAGGCCGACCGAGGGCTGGAGCCCGCCCGGGACGTCAGGGATCGGGATCGGGTACGACCACGAGAAGGCGCCCGTGGATCCGCCACCGGACCACTGCCCCGAAGGAGAGAGCGAGGTCGCGCCGAAGCTTCCGCCGCCGCCGGCGACGTCGGCCGTGGCGGCCAGGAGCGGGGCGTCTCGCGCTGTGACCGTGCTCAGCGGGATGACGGCCGAGACTGTCTGCGTATCGCTGTTGTTGCTCGACTGGAGGGGCGTCTGCTTCTGGCACACCGGAAGGTCAGGGGTGGTCAGCGCGCACGCCGGTAGGGTGACGAGCCGCAGGCGGGACCCGTAGTCCGCTCCATAGGCGTCACGGAAACCGCTGTAGTCCAGGCCGACTTGCACGTTGCTGGACCCCGAGTGCCCGTCGGCGCGGACCACTTGGAAGAGGATTCCGTCCACGTGGAGGCGTTGGGCGACCGAGTGCGGTGACACGCTGACGTGCACACGAGTGACGGGGGCCGCACCAGCCGCCGCCTTCGCGGACTTGGAAGTGGGTGCCTGCGCGACCCGCAGCGGCATGGCCGCGGCTCGCGCCGCGGTAGGAGCCACCGGAACATCCGCACTGCCTGCTGCCGGCCAGGCGTGATGCGCCTTCGCGGGGTCCCATGCCGGCATGGCCGGAACTTTGGCGGGGCGTCCCTTGACCGGCGTAACAGGAACGGGATGTTCCTTCACCGCGGCGAGATGGTAGTGCGGGGCATCGGCCGCCGCGGCCGGGCCGGCCGTGACGAAGGGCACGACGAGCGCGACCAGCGCGGCCCGCAGCCCCCACGCCCACAGTCGATGCACGCTCGTCGCCGATCGTCTGGACAAGGGCATGCCGGAATAACTGCGCATCACAAATCCCCCCCACGGGCACCGTAAAGCCAACGGAAAGTTATCAGCCGGGAACCCACTGCATCCACACCGAAGGTGAACATCCAGCAAATGTGATCCATAGCCCAGCCCATGGATTCGTCAAATCCCCAGGACGGAAGCAAGCGAACCACACATTACTCACATGCAGCACAGTGCCGTATGTGACGGATTACCTGACTCCCCAGTATTCCGGAATTCCCGCCTCCATATTTCCCCGCACCGCTTCTGCGTGTCGCAAAGTCGTCGCTTGTTGCCCAATCGACCGGAAGAGCAGTAGCTTTACTGCCGCTTTTGCCTGCGATTCAGGACACCAGGGGTGGGGAATGCATCGACGAATACGTGCGCGCTGCCAAAATTCGGACAATTCCACGCGGTGGAAGACTACGGCCGCGGTAGGCGTACTGCTGCTCAGCTTCGTCTCCGGGGCGACCCTCGCCCAAGCCGGGTCGGCCGCCGCCGACGCGTCTGTGCCGGGTGGCGGAGTGCCCAGCACCGCGACGCCGGCCCCCACCGCGTCCGACCCGAAGCCCACTGATCTGGCCCCGATGGCGGCCGCCGACGACAGCGGCCTGACGACAGCACAGCGACAGGCCTTGGACGACGCCAAGCAGCAGGCAGCGAAGTCCGGCACGCCGGTCGTGGTCGACGCACTGACGACCGAGACTTCCACCACGACAGCGAACCCCGACGGCGCCCTGACCCAGGACTCCTCGTTGTTGCCCACCCGGGTGCGTCACGGCAGCGGGTGGGTACCCGTCGATGCCACCCTCGTCCGCAACGACGACGGGACGTACAGGCCGGCAGCCGCTTCGGGAGCACTGAAACTCTCGGGAGGGGGAGCGTCCGCGCCGCTGGCATCGCTCGGCACCGGCGACCAGCAACTGTCGTTCGGATGGCCGACGGATCTTCCGACCCCGGTTGCTTCAGGCGCGAGTCTCACCTACCCGGACGTACTGACGGGCGTCGACCTGAAGGTTACCGCGACCACCCTGGGGGGCTTCTCCGAGGTACTGATCGTCAAGTCGCCGAGTGCTGCGGCCGATCCGGCACTCAGAACGCTGACGTTGGCTCTCCACAGCACGGGCGTCACGGTCAAGGACGACTCCCAGGACAACCTCACCGCCGTGGGACCCGGCGGAGGCGTGGTCTTCAGCGCCCCCAGGCCGATCATGTGGGACTCGGCTCACGCCCCGAACGCCCCCGCTTCCGTCAAGGCACCTGCCGACCGGTCCGCTTCGGCGGAAGTGAGGGCAGCCGCCGCCGATCCCGTGACCCCGGACGCAGGACCGCCGCCAGGCGCGCACGTGGCTGACGTCCAGACCAAGGTGACCAAGGACGCACTGACCCTGTCGCCTGATCAGAGCATGCTGACGGCCTCGAACACGGTGTACCCGCTGTACATCGACCCCACCTGGAACCCCCATCCGGAATCCGGCACCCGCCAGCACTGGAACGAAGTGCAGGCAGCGTGCCCGACCACCACCTCGAACTATGACTCCACTGCGTACGGCGATCCCGGAGTCGGGAACAACACCTACACCGGCTGTGTGGGCGTCGAGCGTTCGTACTTCCAGCTCAGCGTCCCGTCGACCATCTGGGGCACGCATATCGTCTCGGCCGCGATCAACGTCATGGAGACATACGCCGCCCAGTGCGACACCACCAGCACGATCAACATGTACCTGACGTCCGCGATCAACTCGAAGTTCTCGTGGAACAACAAACCTGCGGCAGGTTCGAAGATCGACAGCCGGTCGTTCGCTCCCGCCTGCACCAGCTATGTCTCCAGCGGCTACTCGGCCACGTCAACGGTCGCCCGCGCCGCGGCCGGACATTGGTCGTCCCTGGCTTACGTACTCATCAACGCGAATGAGTCGAACGGCTACCACTTCAAGCGATTCGCCGCCAACCCTTCGATGAGCATCACCTACAACCACGTGCCCAGCCCGCCCACCGGCCTCGCCGTGAAACTCAACGCCACCTCCTACGGCTGCGGCGCCAACACTCCCTACCCGATCCTCGGCAAGACCATCGCCACCACTCCCCCGACTCTCACCTCGGTGACCAAGGACGGGGACAGCGACGAGATCCAGGCCTCGTACACCTACTGGTCGACGAACAACCCCACGCACACGGTCGTGCGAAGCAAGGACGTCGGCAGTGGAACGGCCGCACCGGCGGTCATCCCCGCGAGTTTCATCTCCGGCCTCCCGGATGGCGAGGTTGTCAGCTGGCAGGTAACGGCGTCCGACGGTAAGGACACATCGGCCACCGCCGGTGTCTGCCACTTCACTGTCGACCAGAGGGCGCCGGACGAGCCCATCGTGACCACGCAGGACAACCGCTACCCCGACTTGGACAATGGTGGCGGGCCTGGTGTCGAGGCGGGCACACCGGGGACGTTCCACGCAACCCACCCTCTGGCACCCGTCGCGGCTTGGCCGACCAAGTACGTCTTCGGCCTCGACGCCGAGCCGCCCACCACGAATCCACCGGCCGCGCAGGTCGTGCCCGCCACGAACAGCCAGGCGAGCTTCACCGTGACGCCCGTCGCCCCTGGTCGGCACACCCTGTGGGTCTACGCCGTGGACGCCGCCGGCAATGACTCAATAGCGCACCCGTACCACTTCACCGCCGTCGGGCATGTGGGCAAGACCTACTCGAGTCTCAGCGCAGCCTTCAACAATATTGCGGTGACGAAGGACACGGCGCAGTCGGTCGGCAACGTGGACGGAACCGGCCACTCCTTCTCTCTGCAGGACCTGCAGGCGGCGGGGTGGCAGCCGGGACAAAAGGTCACCATCGACGGTGCCAGCTTTGTCCTGCCCAACTTCGGCGCGGGTTCCGCCGACAACGTCCTTGCCGCGAACCAGACGATCACCATGAACAACGAACGCGGGAACGCGATCGTCTTCCTTGCGACATCGACGTACGGGGGCAGCGCCTCGGACCATCAGGCCGAGGACCACAGCAGCCCCTACGTCCCTGACGACACTCCCGTCAGCGGGACAAACTGCACCCTTGACGACAGCACGTACAAGAACTGCAGCGAGGCCAGCGGGACGGTTACCTACGCCGACGGCACGACAAACCCTCGGAGTTACTACCTTCCTGTGCCGGACTGGTCCGTGGGCCCATCGAGCGTGTCGGTATTGACTCTTCCGCACGCCAACGGTCCCACCGGACAACTCACGTCGGCGCACAAGATCTATGCCATCGCCGTCCCCATCAAGGCCGGCGTACCGATCTCCTCCGTCACTCTGCCCGATCTCAGCGACACTGCCCAGGCTCACATCCCTGCGCTGCACATCTTCGGCATGGCAGTACGGAACACGACCTCCGGCCCGAACGGCTCGTCCTGGACGGGCTCGTGGAGTTCCCCCACGGATACGCCCTACCAATTCGCCGGCAGGAGCTTCGGCAACCAGACCGTCCGTACCACCGTCACACCCAGTATCGGTGGTGACAGTGTCCGGATACGGCTGTCCAACTCCCAGGGCCGGGTGCCCCTGGCCATCGACAGCGCCACGCTTGCCAACCAAGGAAGCGCGTGGGGCACGGCAGCTGGCACGCCGGTCCGGATGACCTTCAATGGCGGCGCGACATCCGTCACCGTTCCGATCGGCGGAGAGGTCTACAGCGACCCCCTTCCCTTCCCCGTGACCGCAGGCAAAGGCATCGTGGCCAGCTATCACCTGGTCAACGCCGTCGACTACCTCGTCATGCACACCAACGGATCTGCCGCACTGACATACTTCAGCGCGCTCGGCAGCGGTGACCACACCATGGACACCGCCAACAGCGCCTTCTCCGGAACAGGGACGGCTTTCATCTACGGCGCCGCGGTTCTGGCGGCAGTCGACGTCACAGGATCCAGTCCCAGGCCGACGGTCGCCGTCCTCGGCGACGGCCTCTACAACGTCTCCGGGAGTACTGTTCCCCCCGCCGCGCCTCGCGTTTCCGACAATCTTGCCAGCGCGTTCCAGTCGAACGACCAAGGCGTCAGTCCAGCAGGCGTCATCGCCGCAGGTATTCCCAACAATTTCCTCACGCAGGACAAGGGACCAGGCGGACTAGCCGCGCTGACACGCCTCGACAGAGATGTCTTCAGCGCCCCGGGGATCAGCACCGTCGTCATCTACGAAGGAGGCGACGACATCCTCACCGGTGCCAACGACGCGGTTGTCACCGACGGATACCAGGTACTCCGTGACCAACTCCAGGCATGGGGGATCCGCGCGGTGTTCCTCACTCTCACACCGTGCGGAGGCCACCCCTTGTGCACTGCCGGCGTGGAGGACAACCGGTTGACCGTAAACCAATGGATCACGTCGTTGCAGGCCACCCTCCCCCCAGGGTGCACCTACATCGACATCAATGGCTCAGTGGCGATCGATGACCCCAACAGCCAAACCGATCCACCGCTCCAAGACCTCAGCGCCGGCTCGGCACCCCTCGACTTCGACACGGGCGACCACGTCAACCTCACAACAGACGGATACGCCGCCGTCAGCCAGACGCTCACCACCGACCTGAGCCAGGTGACACCACAGCCTCAGTAGCCGCTTCGGATACCACCGGGCCGGAACGCGAAGCCGCTCCGGCCCGGCTCCGTTTCATCGAGACGGTCCATGCGGGTGCCGTCCGCTCGCCGGATGCCATTTCAACCTCTTGCGCTCGGGGAAATCCGCGCTCGTCGGTGGGCAAAAAGGCCCTAGCGCGACAGACGGCACGGGGCCGCAGCTCGTCCGCGGGCGCCGCATGACGGTGTACGGCTGCGCCCGCCAGAAATGCACGACATGCGCGACTATCGTCACGTTCCGTGACCCCACCGTCGCGACTGGACCCACGATCCCCCGCGGGGGCTTCGCTGCGGGGGACGGAGGGCGGGGTGGGAGTTAGGTTGGGAGGATCCGGTGCCGTCGTGCGGCAGCCGATGGCGGCGGGGCGCGGTGGACGGACGGGAGTGCGGCATGGCAGCTGTGCAGAGCCGTGACCAGGAGTTCTCGACGCGACGGCCGGCGGCTTTCGTGGGGCGCGACCGGGAGTTGGGCACGCTGCTGCGCGCGGTGCGCTCGCGTCCCTGCGCGGTGCTGGTCGAGGGAGAGGCGGGCATCGGGAAGTCGCGGCTGGTCGCCGAGGCGTCCGCGGTGCTGGAAGCCGACAGTGTGCGGGTGATCGTGGGCGGCTGCCATCCGCTGCGCGAACCCCTGCCGTTCGGTCCGGTGATCGACGCGCTGCGGGGCACGGGAGAGTGGCTCGCCGCGGCCGACGGGATCGGCCCGTCGGCGGGCGTTCTCGCGCCGCTGCTGCCGGATCTGGCCGACCGGCTGCCCCCGGAGCCCCCGGAACCGCCGGATCCCGCGGCCCAGCGCTACCGGATCGCGCAGGCGGTGCGGACGGTGCTGGCGTCGATCGCACCGGTGCTGCTGGTGGTGGAGGACGTGCACTGGGCCGACGAGGCCACCCGCGATCTGGTCCTGCTCCTGGCCCGCGATCTGCCCGCGGACACGGCACTGGTGCTGACGTATCGCGGTGAGGACGTGCCGGCCCACACCCCGGTGCTGGGGGCCGCCTTCCGCCCCCCGGCCGGCACCGGCGGTGCCGAGATAGCCCTGGGGCCGCTGCGTGAGGAGGATCTGCGGGCGATGGCCCGATCCGTCCTCGGCGACGGCGCCACCCCCGCCCTGGTGCGCACACTCTTCGACCGCAGCGCGGGCTTGCCACTGGTCACCGTGGAAGATCTGATCACTCTCAGCGACCAACCCGAAGACGACCTGCTCGGAGTGCCCCGCAGCCTGCGCGAGGCGCTGAGCGAACGCACCAACCGGCTCTCCCCCGACGCGACGGCCCTGGTCGAGGCGGCGGCCGTCCTCGCGGTGCCCGCGAGCCAGGGGCTGCTGTCGGAGTGCGCCGCACTGGAACCGGAGCCGGGCGGCCGGGCGCTGCTGGAGACGCTGGAAGCCGCCGTGCTGCGAGAGCGCGGCACCGACTGCTACGGCTTCGCGCACGCCCTGGCCCGGCAGGCGGTCTACGACGGCATCCCCGGGCCCGTACGACTGCACACCCACCGGAAAGTGCTCGAGACGCTGTGGACACTGCCCGACCCGCCGCTGGTGCAGATCGCCCACCACACCCGGGCCCTCGGCGACACCTCCGCCTGGCTCCACCAGGCGCAGGCCGCGGCCGACCGTGCCGTGGCCTGCGGCGACGAGGGAACCGCCGCGAATCTGCTGCGCGACATCCTCGACGAGCCGACCGTGCCCGAGGGCATGCACGCCCGCGCCGCGCTCAGCCTGGCCCGGATCGCGTGGGACGCCACGGAGTACACGCACACGATCGCCACCCTGCGGCGGATTCTGGCCGGTCCTGGGCTGCCCACCGCTGCCCGCGGCGAGATCCGGCTGGATCTCGGCAAGATGCTGCTGAACCAGGCAGCCGACCCCGCCGGGGAGGCGGAGATCGAGAAGGCGGTCACGGAGCTGGAGGGACGCCGTCCCGAACTCGCCGCGCGGGCCATGTCCGTACTCGCCATGTGGGAGACGAGCCGGTTCTCCGCGACCGAGCAGCGTGCCTGGCTGGACCGCGCGCAGGCCACCCTCGCCGACAGCCGGGACCGTGCCGCCCGCGCCTCCGTGGAGGTCAACCGGATCACGGTCCTGGCCGGTCAGGGGCGCCCCGAGGTCCCGGGCCTGCTGGCGGGGCTGCCCCGCCGGGACGACGACCCGGAAGTGGTCCGGCACACCGCGCGCGCCGTCGCCAACGCCGCCGAGACCGGGATCTGCACCGGCCAGGACGAACGCGCCGCGGCCTGGACCGCGGAGGCCCTCGCGCTCGCCCGGCAGCACCACGCGCACGGCCTGGTGGTGAACTGCCGCTCGTACGAGCTGCTGCTGTCGTGGTTCGCCGGCCACTGGCGCGACTGGGACGCCCGGTACACGGCGTTCTGCGCGGGGTACCTGGACGAGCCGCTCGCCGTCGACGACCTGCTGGCAACGGTGCGTGGCGTCACGGCCGCCGCCCGGGGCCGCACGACCCGGGCGGCGGAACTCTTCGACCGGGTTCTCGCCCGGGACAGCGCCCACCTCAACGTCAACGCCCTCGGAGCGGCCGCCGGCGCCGCCCGGCTCCAGCTGGCCCGCGACGACCCCGACGCCGCCTGGCGGATCGTGAGCGACTACCTGCCGCTCCTGCCGTACAAGGAGGAGTGGGTCTACTGCCTCGACCTGGTCCCCACAGCCGTGGAGACGGCGTTGCGGCGCAAGGACCGTGCCGCGGCGGAGGACCTGACCGAGGCCCATCGCGCCGGGACCGAGGGTCTCGACGCGCCGGGCGCGGTGGCCGAGCAGTACCTGTGCCGCGCCCTGCTGGAGCGCGACGGCGACCCGGCGTCCGCGGCAGACCTCTTCTCGAGGACGCGGACCCAATGGCTCGGCGTCGGCCGCCCCTACCCGGCCGCGCGGGCCGCCGAACTCGGCGCCCTGTCCCTGGCCCGCGGCCGCCCGGCGGACGCCGCGGCCCGCCTCACGGAGGTCATCGCCGAGTACGACCGGCTGGGCGCCACGTCCGACACCGCCCGGTGCCGGCAGCACATCCGTGCCCTGGGACAGGAACGGCCCGCGCCGCGCGGCCGTACCGGCTATGGATCCGAGCTCTCCCCCCGCGAACGCGAGGTGGCCCGGCTGCTCGGCGACGGGGCCTCGAACCAGGACATCGCCGATGCCCTGTTCCTGTCCTGCCGCACCGTCGAACACCATGTCGCGAAGATCCTGAAGAAGCTCGGCACGACGCGGGACCGGCTTCACACCAGCAGGCAGTGGGACCGCGGCGGCTGACCGCTTCCCTCGGCGCCCTGACCGTCGTCCGCCCCCGCGGTGGCCTCGATGACCCGGCAGCCGTACGTGCCCAGCACCGCGATGATGCGATCCGCCTCCGCGTCCTCCAGGCTGAACACCCACGGGCCCGGGATCAGCACGACGTCGTAGTGGCCGGCCCGCGCCTGCTCCAGAAGGGCCTGCAGGCAGCGGCGCGGAGACAGCGACGACGCGCCGTTGTCGAAGAACACCGCCGGGTGGGGCAGTCCCCGCCTGTCCGCGAGATCGTTCAGCAGCCAGTGGTGGCTGGGCATCTTCCACACGTCGTGGGGATAGCAGCGCAGATATGCCGCCACGCTGGTCGGACGGATGTTGTGCTGCACGATGACCCTCCGGATGAGAACGACGAACCCTTCTCATCCAGTAGCGCGCGGCCCGGCCGCCCGCTCCATACCGCCCAGGTCACGGGGACGACTCCGGTTCCACCGATGCCACGGGAATGATGGGCAGTGCGATGGGTAGTGCGGCTTCGCCCTGTGGGGGGACAGGGGGCAATCCTATGCGGGATCGCGCGGAGGCGGGTCGCCGACCGTCTCCCGTCAGGCGCGATACGTCTGCCCCGAGCGCCCGACGACCACCATGGACTCCAGCTCCAGACTGAACCGTACCTCCCAGACCTGACGCGGGTCACCGCTGTCGCAGTGCGCCTGCGCATCGGGCCCCGAGCCCTTCCCGGAGTCACGCAGACACAGGCCCGTGGCCGAATTGTGCAGCAGAACCTGGGAGCCGAGGACATGGGTCTCCACCCAGTCCTGATGGGCGCCGCCGTCGCAGCCGGCTTCGCGCAGGAAGCCCGCGGACGCCGAAACGGGCTCCAGGCAGTCGCCGCTCGTCGTGACCCGCAGTACGGCGTGCGGCCCGACGACAAGGCCCGGTAGGGACGGCGGGACGGACACCGGAGGAGAGGACGGGCTGGGCGGGGGAACCGAGGACGGTGTCACCGGGGCCGAGGCGCGCGGAGACGCGTACGGCCGGGTCTGCGGCACTTCGTACGGGGTCAGTACGAAGTAGGCGCCCACCGCCAGTGACGTCGCCGCGCCGACGGACATCGCGGTCTTGGCCACCGGCAGTGCGTGCCAGGACGAGGCCGGGGTGGAGAGCGCCGCGGCCGAGGTCCCCTTCGTGGCGCCCGCTCCCGCGCCGGCCGCCAGCCGGGCTCCCACGCCGAACAGGATCGCGCCCGGCAGCACGACCCGCAGCCTGCCGTTGATGTCGGTCAGGTCCAGCAGGGCTCTGCGGCAGCGGGCGCAGTCGGCCAGGTGCCGCTTGAGGTCCCGGCCGGGCCGACGACGGCGTCGTACCGCCGCGGCCAGCAGGCCGCTGAACCGGCCGCACTGCTCGCCCCCGCCGTCGCCGTGGGCGTGCACACTCAGATACGCCTCGCGCAGACCCTCGCGGGCCCGGTCGGCGAGCGACGCCGCGCCGCTCTCGCTGATCCCCATGCGGGCGGCCACCTTGGCGAGCGGTTCGCCGTTGACCGACGTGTACCACAGGACGGTCTGCCAGCGTTCCGGCAACTGCCGGAAGCTGCGGACGACCAGAGCGCCCTCTTCGCGGCTGAGCGCCAGCTCCTCGCCCGTGAGGGCGTCGTCGACCTCGTCCTGCAGTTGATCGCTCGGCAGCGCCCGGCGGTTTATGACCGCCCAGTCCAGGGCGATGCGCCGCACCGCGGTCAACAGGTAGGGATGCCAAGGCCCTTGGGGGCCGCCGCCCCGCCGGGTCGCCTCTATCGTCCGGGTGAACGCCTCGGAGGCGATGTCGTCGGCCGTGTGCGGGTCCCGGCAGTGCGAGCGCGCGTACGCGCGGACCGCTGCGTGGTGGCGGGCGTAGAGCTCGGCGAGTTCGTCTTCGGCGGCCTCGCCACCGCGCAGTGGCGCCGCCAGTTCACTGTCCGTCAGATCGACGAGGGCATGCCGTTGTGTCGCAGACATCCAAACACCTGATTCCGGAGCGGACAGGTCCCTGACGGACCCGTACCGGGGATGTGCCGCACGGCAGTGCGCGGAGAGGACACATGCGCCGCGGTGCGACTCGCCCTGCAGGGAGGAAGCCGACGGCGGCCACTGGGCTTCCGCACATGGTGGCCATCGGCCTGACCCCAGTCAAGGCAAAGGATCGGCAAAGTAGCGAGATGGCGGATCGACTCGTCCGTCTTGCCTGGTGACGGCAGACGCGACAGCGCGCGAACGTGCGCAAGGTCACCCAGGTGGGCGACTTCGGCGAGCGAGCAAGAGGAAGAGGTGCGAACACGGGCCGTACACCAGGCACTTCGGCCCGTCAGGGAGGACGGGGTCGTGGGTCCTGGCGGGTCATCGGGTCACCAAGAGGAAGGTCCGGCCGTCCCGGGAGGAGGACGGCCGGACCGGTCTTGCCTGTCCTCAGTAGGCGTAGCAGAAGGGGCCGTAGAAGTCGGCGCAGTTGACGGTCGCCGCGGCCGTGACGGTCTTTCCGTTGCGGTCGGTGTAGGTCACGGTCGGCGCGTACGTTCCGAGCTTCTTCGAGAAGGTATGGGTCACCTTCACTCCGGTCGCCTTGGCACCGTCACCGAAGTCCCAGGTGTAGGTGCTGTTCGCACCGCCCAGGGCGCTCGCGTCGAATCCGCACGTGGTCGAACTGAAGTCGCACGAGGTGCTGATGCGGCCGAACCCGGTCGGGTCACCGGGCGAGGTCGGCTCACCGGAGGGGGTCGGTCCACCGGGCGGGGTCGGTTGGCCGGACGGGGTCGGCTCACCGGGCTGCGGCGGAGCGTCGCCGTCGGCGAAGGCGGGCTTGAACACGGCGGAGTTGTGGATGTCGAGCAGCGGCTCCTTGACGCCGTCGTGGGAGGTGTCCGTCCAGTTGTCCTGGCCGTTCGCACGCAGCTTGTCGCGGACGGCGAGTACGCCCGCGCGGTCCTTCGGCTTGGCCGAACCGCTGATGATCAGTGCCGCTGCGCCGGTCACGTGCGGCGCCGCCTGCGAGGTACCGCTGTAGTTGGAGTAGCCGCCGTCACTGCCGGTGGCCTGGATGCAGTCGCCGGGGGCGGCGATGTCGATGCCCGGTCCGAAGTTGCTGAAGTCGGAGAGGGTGTCGTCCTTGTTCTTGTTGTTCTTGTTGCACCAGCCGAACCCGCCCTGGCCTCCGGGCTTGCCGTCACCGTCGGACAGCGAGGAGACGGTGATGGCGTCGGGGATGTTCGCCGGCGACTGCTTCCTGGCGTCCTGGTGGTCGTTGCCGGCGGACACCACGACCACGACGCCCTTGGCTATCGCGCGGTTGACGGCGTCGGTGATGGCCCGGGTGTCGCCCGAGTAGCCGGCGCTGATGTTGACCACGTCGATGGTGCTCGCGTGGGCGGTGACCCAGTCCAGGGCGCCGACGAGTTCGGAGGTGCTGCCGCTGCCCTGGTCGTCGAGGGTCTTGATCGAGGTGATCCGGGCGCCAGGCGCCACACCGACGTAGCCCTCGTTGTTGTCCCGTTCGGCGGCGATACCGGCGACGTTGGTGCCGTGGCCGTCGTCGTCGTTGCCCGCGTCCTCGACACACCTGTCGACGTGGCTGCAGTTGACGCGCTTGACGACGTTCAGGTCGGAGTGGTCGGCGACGCCGGTGTCGAGGATGGCGATGTTCGCGTCGACGCGCTGGTCCTTGCCGTCACCGGTCTTCAGCGCCTTGTTGTCCAGGGCGCGGATCCGGCTCACCCCGGTGGGGATCTTCTGGCCGTCGGCGTGCCCGACGCCGTCACGCTGCACGTAGGCGACCGCGGGATCCTTGCGCAGGTCGTTCAGCTGATCCGTAGTCAGTTTCGCCGAGAATCCGTGGATGGCCGCGCCGTACGACGCGGTGATGTCGATGTGCGAGTGTCCCGACGAGAAGGTGGCCGGGGCCTTGTCGCCGTCCTTCATGACGACGATGTAGCCGTCCTTGTGCGCCGACGGCTGGCCTGAGGGTGTGGCACCCATGCCTTTCGCGACGGTCAGGCTGATGACTGCGAGGGACAGGGCCGCGATGGCGGCTTTCCGTTTCACACGAAACTCCTTGGAGTGGTGATCGGGGGGAGCTGAGCCCGCTCGGGGCTCGATGGCCGCCCGGTTCCCGCCCCGCCCGGGGGGAGGGGGCGGGAACCGGGCGGTGGGCGCGTCGGGGCGGGTTCGGGATCTCGACGCACCTGTTGGTGGGGCCGTGGCGATCCGGGCCGCCTCGGGTGACGGGCGACGGGATCGCGCGGGGAGTGCGTGCCGCGAGGGGCGGGCATCCGCTCGGCCGGGGTCGGACTCGCCGGAGCGGTCCTCCTCAACAGCGGTTACGCGGTGGGGTCCCAGGGACTCGGCTCGGCCCACCCGGTGGGCCAGTCGGTGGGCTGGCCGGGGTCGTCGGTCGGCTCGGCCGACCCGGTGGGCTGGCCCGGGTCGGTCGGCTGGCCCGGGTCGGTCGGCTGGCCCGGGTCGGTCGGCTGGCCAGGGTCGCTCGGCTGGCCAGGGTCGCTCGGCTCGGGCGACCCGGTGGGCTGGCCCGGGTCGGTCGGCTGGCTGGGGTCGGTCGGCTCGGCCGGTGCGCCGCCGCCTCCGCCGATGCGGGCGCCGACCGCGGCCAGGGCCTTGGTGACGGGCTGGAAGTACGTGGTGCCGCCCGAGGTGCAGTCGCCGCCGCCGCCCGAGGTCAGGCCGACCGCCTTGTCGCCCGAGAACATCGAACCGCCGCTGTCGCCCGGCTCGGAGCAGACATCGGTCTTGATGAGTCCGTTGACCGTGTAGCCGCCCTCGTAGTTGACGGTGGCGTTGAGGCCGGTGACCTTGCCGCCGTGCAGCCCGGTCGTGGAGCCCATGCGCTTGACGGACATGCCGACCACCGCCTCCGCGGCACCGGTGATCCTCTGTGTCTGGCCGTTGCCCAGGTTCACCACGCTGGGCGCCGCGGCCTTGGAGTTGTTGTACATGACCAGCGAGTAGTCGTGGCCGGGCCAGGACTTCTGCGTGATCTTGCCGACGGACGGACCACCCTGCTGGAGGGACCACTCGTTGCCGGCCATGCTGCAGTGACCTGCCGTCAGGAATCCGGGCTTGCCGTTCTTGACGATGTTGAAGCCCAGCGAGCAGCGTCCGCGCCCCGCATAGATCGCGTCCCCGCCGCCGGCGAACGGCTTGAACGTTCCGCCGATCCGCCTGACGGTGACCTGGTCACCGAGCTGCTTCGTCTGACCTATCAATTTCGACCAGTTGCTGCTCGTGACCGTGCTGTCCACCTCCACCGACACCTTGTCGGTGCGCGGGTCGATGGACCAGGCGGTGCCCGCGACGGGAGCCTTGGCCAACTGCCGCTCCGCCGACATGAGCTGGTCGGTGCTGTACTTCACCACCCGGGCCTGCGCGCCCTTGGCCTTCGCCGTGGCCGCGTCGCCCTCGTTCAGCACGTTCACGACCAGGTGGCCCGCGGCGTCGTCGTAGTAGTAGCCGGCCTCATGGCCACCGAGGTCGGCCGACAGTGTCCGGCCGAGTTCGGTGGCGGCGCTCAGACTCAGTGCACGGGGCGCCGCCGTGCCGCTGGTGTCCGCATTGGCGTGCGGCAGAAGGAACGCCGTCGCGCCGAGCGCCGCCAGACCGGCGACCGCGATGGTGCCGGTCTTGGCACTCACGCGGCGATGCCTCGGTTGTCGTTTATGAGACATGGGATTGACCTCCAGTCATGCTTCGGCGGCCCAGAACAGAGAGGGGGCAAACGCCGAAGCTGTTCCGGCTCCGACAGCCGGACTCGTTGATTCCGAGAGAATTGCTACCGCACTGAATGACGAATGCGCAACCTATTCCCGCGACTTGATCCGCTCGGCCAACCGCTCGGCGTGGACCACCAAGGTTCGGATTTCCCCGACTGACCAGCGGGTTTTACCGACCGAGCCCGACGAGGCGCGTCGTCAAAAATATTGTGCTGGCACTGACTTGTGAGTACGCACGCTCTTGTGCCCGTTCCCGGGCAGCACTTATCGGCCGCGCCGCGCAAAGTCCGCAGCTCAGCCAGGGTTTCCAGCAGGTCTTCACGAGGGCGCACACCAGGCCGCGGACTCGACGAGAGCAGGCCGGAATGAACGGAAGCGACGAGGTGAGGAATTACCTGTCGAATCGCTTCCGCGCGTGGAAGATCTCGGGTTCAGCCCTCATGGAAAATTGTCACGCCAGAATGAAGGCATGCTTTTCCTGAGTTGGGGCGCATCAACCGCACATTTGCGGAGAGTGCTCCGGGATCCGACCAACGGGCATGCAGGCCACCTTCCTGTTGCAAGACCTGTGCCGACCGGAGCGGTTCACAGGGGGGACGGAGGTCCCCCTCTCGGCCGGGCCTGTCACCATGTCAGACCGCTGGCCACGCACGGCATCCCGCGAGTTTGCCAACGCTTTACGCGAAGTTCCGGAACGTCAGTCCCCGCGCGCATCGGACCCGGTGACGGCGGGTGCGCGCGGGGCGGCCTTTGAGCCGTACGCGGCTGCCGTCACCGGGGCTCCCGGTGTCAGTTGGTGTCGTGCCAGTTGGTGTCGTGTCAGTTGGCGTGGTGCTCGTTGGTGTCGTGTCAGTTGGTGTCGGCCAGCACGAAGCCCGTGGCAGTGGACTGGCTGCCCATGGCGAGGAGTTGTCCTTCCGCGTGCGCGTCGGGCGTGAACCGCAGCGCCTGCCGGGTCGCCCGGTTCACGACCTTGTACTGCTCAGCGGCGGCGCCCCGCCCCGGCGACATCCACCAGTCCTGGCCGCTGTCACCCGGTGCGCACGCGATCAGCCTCGGATTCCGGTCGGGCGACTTCGCCTGGGCCAGGCACTTACCGCCCGAGGACAGGGTGAAGTAGCCCTGGTCGTTGATGGTTCGCTCCCAGGTGAGGCCCGCACCGTCGCAGGACGTCCGCTTCACCATGGAGGAGTCCGCCGCGGCGAGGCACAGACCGCTCCCGCTGACGACCATCCGGACCTTCAGGGACGGCGTCGGCTGATCCTTGATCAGGTAAGGGCTGTTCGCGACGTTGGTGGACGGCTTCTCGGCGAGCGGACTGCCGGGCGCGGGGCGGGGATCGAAGTACGCGAATTCGTCCTTGGGGCAGTCCAGGACCTGATTGGCGTTCAGTTCGTCGCAGCGCGGGGTCTTGTCGTAGCCCCGGCAGATCGGGTCGGCCCCCTGGTCCTTCCGGTTGTCGCAGTGCGTGACACCGAACTGGTGGATCAGTTCGTGGGTCACCGCGGGCTGCGTGGCGCAACCCCAGGACACCGAGGCCCAGCCGTTGTGCAGATCGGCCCGGTGCGTGGGTGAGGGCACCGGCCCCACTCCGCAGCCGCGGGGGCTGGTGTCCAGGAACAGGACGTTGCGGATACGCCTTTCACGCTGCCGGGTGGCCGGGTCGGCCTTGCGTACCTCGGCGGCGATCGCCGCCTGCGCGGCCTTGCGGGCCTGCCCGAAACTGGGCCGCGCGGGCAGGCCGTCGACGGCGACACTCATGACCTCGATCCGGCACCGCGCGTCCTGGACGAAGCGCAGCCGCCGGCTCTCACCGCCGAGCCGTCGGGCGCTGGCGTCGAAGACCTGGTCGACGTCCCACATGACCTTGCGAACGATCTCGACGGCACCGGGCGCGGACTCCTTGTCGGCTCGGTGCACATACACAGGCCGGTACCAGCCCTTGTCCGGGCTGTCCTTCTGGTCGCAGGCCACGGGCTCCACGGCCGCCGCCGGGCCGTGGGCCGGCACGGCCGCCGCGGGACCGTGGACAGGCTGCCCTGCCCAGCCGGGCACGCCTATCGCGGCCCAGACCAGCGCGGCGGCGCACGCCAGAGCGGCTGGGAGGACGACGCGTTTGGTCGCCTTGTGTCGGTTCTTCGGCACGTAACTCTCCTAGTGCGGGGAGCCCGTGCGAGGACGAGGCAAAGCAGGTACAGCCGAAGGTCGTGCGCCGGACCCTACAGCACGTGCGCCGGGATCGCCGACACCCGCCAAACGGTCAAGGGTTGGCAAAGCCGTGGGATGACGGGAGCGGCCTGCCGTCTGCCCAGGTGAAAGTCCCCACCACCAGAAGGAGCCCGGCGAGAACCAGGAACGGGTACAGCCGAAGGTCGCCCGGCACGCCCCGTACGAGCAAGGAAGAGGAAGCGGAACCCGTCCGCCCAACGTGCCCTGCACACAGCCGCCGTGAGAGAGGCAGCAAGGAAACAACGCACGCCGTTGCTCGGCCAGTTCGGCCATGCGGTCCTTCCCGCGCAAGCGGGGGTGGTCCGCCTGCCTGACATGGCTCTTGCGCAGGAGCATTCGATCCAGCCGTCGGTGCAGACCATGTCGTAGCCGTAGGGGCGGAACGCCTCGGCCACCCAGTCGATGTTCTTTCTTTCCACGCCGACTCGGGCAGGGGCCGCGTTGTTGGGGTAGTCCCAGCCGTACACCGTCCAGTACTTGGGGCCGACTCCGGACCGGGTGGCTCAGCGGGGAAGACCCATGGCCCGGGACATCAGGGCGTCGAAGGCGCGGTCGGGCAGGAATCGTCGCAGGGTGATGAGGGGGCGTGCGCTGAAGCCCGTGGCGTAGCGGGTCTTGGGGCGGCGTGCCGTGACGGCCTTGCCGACGGTGTCGGCGATGACGGTGGGCGGGGACATCCGCTTGGCTATGGCCTCGGAGCGCATGGAGGCGGCGACGGCCTGGGCCTGGCCGGCGTAGACGCCCGAGGTGGAGGACTTCTCCAGGTGGTCGGCGGCGATGCCGCTCCACTCGGTGCGGATACCGCCGGGTTCGATGACGACGACGTCGACACCGAACGGCTTGACCTCCAGCCGGAGGCAATCGCTGAGGGCTTCGAGGGCGAATTTCGTGCCGTGGTACCAGCCGCCCAGCGGGGTGTAGATCTTCCCGCCCATGGAAGTGATGTTGACGACCGTCCCGCTGCGCCGGGCACGCATGTGCGGCAGGACGATCTGGGTCAGGCGGACGGCGCCGAAGACGTTGACGTCGAACTGGCGGCGGGCCTCGTCCTGCGAGACGTCCTCCAGCGCGCCGTACGAGCCGTACCCGGCGTTGTTGACCAGGACGTCGATGCGCCCGGTCTCCGAGATGACGCGGTCTACGCCGTTCGTCATGGAGTCGTCGTCAGTGACGTCCATCGCCAGCGGACGCAGTCCGTGTTCGGCGAGCTTGTGCAGGCGGTCGGTGCGGCGTGCCGCTCCGTAGACGGTGTAGCCGAGGCCGATCAGCTTGAGAGCGGTCGCTTCGCCGATGCCGGAGGAGGCGCCGGTCACGATCGCGATCTTGGTGGTGGTCATGGGTTCCTCATCGTCTGGCGGAGTGCGGGAGGCGGCGGTGTCTGCTGGTCATATGCCGAACTGGGTTCTGATGCCGCCGATGGAGGTGGCGTCGTCCATGACGGCACGCTGGCCGATCAGCTCCGTGGCACAGGGGTCGACGGTCACGAGCTGTGGTGGTTCGTGGCTTCCACGCTAAGCGGAGAATCATGACGAGGGACTAGCCGAGGACGCCTGCCCTCTTGCCGTTCACGCCATGGAGAGGTGGCGTCTTCTGCGCGTCGGATGGCGCACACGGCATCCACGCGATCCCGTTCGCGGAACTACTCTCGGAGCATGGCATCAGACCGGTTCACCGTGGACCCGGGGGCCCGCGCGCTCCTGTACGACCTCGGGATCTCCGGCGCCCGTGTACTGCGGCGGGCGCAGCTCCCGGCCGGCATCTTGGGGCACGGCCAGGTCACGATGACGACCGAGGAGTACTACCGGTTCTGGGACGCCCTGAACGCCGAGGCCGGGAATCCCGACCTGGCGGTGCGGATCGGGCGGGCACTGTCCGTTGAGGTGTTCAACCCGCCGATCTTCGCGGCACTGTGCAGCGCGGATCTGCGCACAGCGGCCGAGCGCATCGCCGCGTTCAAGCCCCTCATCGGCCCCCTGAAGCTGCGCGTCACCTTTGACCGCACCGGGCTGACGATCGGGGTCGGCTGGCCGCAGGGACCGACGCCGCCCCCGCTCCTCGTCGCCACCGAGCTGGCGTTCTGGGTAGCGCTGGCCCGTATCGGCACGCGGCACGAGGTGCGGCCTATCCGCGTCACCATGCGCCGGGTCCCGGAGCCCTCAGCCGAGACCAGCTCCTACTTCGGCACACCGATCCGCGAGGGTGAAACCGACGCCGTCGCCTTCTCCGCCGAGGACGCCTCGCTACCGTTCCTCACCGAGGACGAGTCCATGTGGAACTTCTTCGCACCGGAACTGCGCCGCCGCCTTTCCGAGCTCGAAGCGTCCGCCACCACGGCCGACCGGGTGCGGGCCGCGCTCCACAAGCTGCTGCCCGCCGGCGAGTGCTCGATCAACGCCATCGCTTCGCAGCTCGTGCTCAGCCCCCGCACGCTCCAGCGGCAGCTCCAGGCGGAGGACACCAGCTATCAGGCCGTCCTCAGCGACACCCGGGAAAGGCTCGCCCGCCGCTACCTCGCGGACCGCACCCTCCCCACGTCGCAGGTCGCCTACCTCCTCGCCTACGACGACACCAACTCCTTCTACCGGGCCTTCCGCCGCTGGACCGGACTCACCCCCGAGGCCGTACGCAACGGCGGTCATCTCACCACCGCCTCATCGGCGAACTGACCCTCACCCCGGCACCGGGATGTGCCGGCTCATGCCGGGAACTGAGCAATGGAGTTGTCGGTCGGGCCAACTACCGCACTCCGTCACAGCAGCGTCGAGGATGGCGTGCCACACGACTCCGTGTACGGCATGGCTCAGGTCTGGCTGCGCCGCGTGGGCGAGCCGGTGCAGGCCCGTATCGCGGCCGACCGGGGCGTCGCCCCGGCCGACCAGGTCCGCGATCCGGCGCTTGCGGCGGCCACGTGGAGCCTGGCGTGCGGGCTCACCTCCACCGGGGATGTGGCCGACTGCGTTGCCCTGGCCCGGGAGACCATCGCGAGCTGCAGCCCGGGCGAGGACGCCTCGCCGGAGTACCTGTCCGCGTACGGCGCGCTTCACCTGTCGGCGGCGGTCGCTGCGGTGCGCGATCATCACAGGCTGGTAGCACGGGATCTCTGCCACGGTGCCGAGCGGGTGGCCGCGCGTCTCGGCCGGGACCGAAACGACTGGCACAGGTAAGGGTTCTCAGACGTGCGGCTCCGCGGCCAGCTTCATGGCGATGTCCTCGCGCAGGGCCTTCTTCGCGACCTTGCCGACGTTCGACAGCGGAAGGGACTCGATGAGCTCCACCCGCTCGGGGAGCTTGTACCTGGCCAGCCCCTCGCCCAGCAGGAACACCCCCAGCGATGCCACCGTGGGCGGCGCGGCGGCTGGCTTCAGCACCAGGTAGGCGCATCCGCGTTCCCCTAGGACCTTGTCGGGCATGGCGACCAGGGCGGCGTTCACCACATCCGGATGCCGCATGATCAGCTCTTCGACCTCGTCCGCGTGAATCTTCTCCACGCCCCGGTTGATCACGTCCTTGATCCGGCCGTCAATGGAGTAGTAGGCCATGCCGTCAACGATCCGGCGGCGCGCGAGGTCACCGGTGCGGTAGAAGCCATCGGCGGTGAACGCAGCGGCGTTGTGCTGTTCCGCCCGGAAGTAGCCGCGGATGGTGTAGGGGCCGCGAACGCACAGTTCACCGAGAGCGCCGTCCGGGACCTCGCTCTTCCCGTCCGGATGCAGGATACGGATTTCGTCGGCCGGGGAGATGGGCGAGCCGACCGTGTGGTGGCGTACCTCCTCTCCAGCGTCCGATGGCGTGACGAGGAACATACCTTCCGCCATGCCGAACTTCTGCCGGATGCTGATGCCCAGCACGTCGCGCAGACGCTCCGCGGTCTCCAGGGCGAGCTTCTGGCCTCCGACAATGAAGGTCTTGATGGACGACAGGTCCACCTGCCTGCTGCGAGGCTCTTCGAGCAGGCGGACCGCCAGCGCGGGTGGCACGAGCGGGAGCGCGTCGGGGCGCGTGGCCTCGATCAAGTCGAGCAGCGCGGGGATGCCGGCTGTGGGCGCCAGGACCAGGGTGGCTCCGGTGAGGAGCGCCGGCTGCAAACCGACCGAGATTCCGGCGTTGTGCATGATCGGCAAGGGGTACAGGGCAACAGTGCCGGGGCCCCAGTTGAGGGTGGTCGCCCAGGCAACGGAGTTGTAGGTGTACTCCTCGTGCAGGCGCGGAGCCACCTTGGGCAGGCCTGTGGTGCCCCCGGAGAGCTGGAAGACCGCGATCTGGTCAGGGCTGAGGGAGTGGTACGGGAGGTGTGCCGAGTCGACCACTTCCCCCACACGCAGGAGAGCGTCGTAGGTAAGGGCGGAGCCGAACGCCGGACCACGGGCGACCACCACTTCGGTGATGACACCGTCGGACATCAACTGGCGTGCCTGATCGGGCAGCTGACCGCGCCCGAAGTCGGCCTGCAGGATCAGCCCTCGGGCGCCGACGTGCCGGGCGAGAACGCTGATCTCGCGGACTCCGTGCTGCGGCAGCGTACAGACGGGGCGGATGCCGGCCAGCAGGCAGCCCAGGTAGGACACGACCGTCTCGGCCACATTGCCCATCTGGAACATCACTGCATCGCCGGGCCAGAGCTCGGTCGCTTCCACCAGCCCCGCCGCGAAGTTCTCGGCGAGTGTGAACAACTCCTCGTAGGTAAGGGCGACTTCCGGGGTGATCAGCGCCTGCCTGTCGGCATGCTCATGTGCCGCGGCTCTCAGCTCGGCCGGCAGGGTCCTTCCCGTCCAGTAGCCCGTCGCGCGGTACTCGGCAACGGCCTTCTCCGGGTAGGTGACGAGGCCGCGCTCGCTGGGTCCGCCTGGCGAAAAGGGGTGCACTGTTCCATCGGGTACGGGTGGCATGTTGTGGCTCCTTACTGGCCTGCGGCAGGGTTGGGGAATCGGGTACGCAGCCAGTCGGACACGGTCTCGGCGGCCAGCGTCGCTCCCGATGTCATTCCTTCGGTGAGCGGAGCCCCGAAGTGACGGCCTGGCACTCGTACATGAGTGACATCCCCGGAGGCGAACGCGCCGGCGAGTTCGCGGGCGTCCGCGGGGAAGCAGGCCTGGTCACCGGTCAGTTCCACCAGAAGCACCGGAACGGCGATACCGGTTGCGCACCGCAGCAGTCCCGCTCGGCTGGAGATACCCGACCAGGTCGACAGCCAGGCCTCAGGGGTGGTGAGGCGTCCGAAGCCGACGATCCCGTAGTTGGTCAGGTCTGGTCGGCGGCCGAAGAGGGAGCCGTAGGGACGGTCGTTGGCGTCAATGCTGAGGTCGACTCCCCGGAGGTCGGCGTCGGTGCGGTGCACAAGGATGACGCCCGAGGCCAGGGACCGGCGGCGGTCATTCGCCTCGCGGGTGTTCGCGTAGCGTTTGCGTGCCCTGGCGGAAACGGCGACTCGTTCCCTGGCGACCTGGTCAATCCGTTCGACGCGGGCACGCTGCGCCTGGCGGTATTCCTCAATGAAGTCACGTGTGTAGCGGGAGCTGGTGGGCGGCTCGGTGAAGCCGTTGCGGTGGTCGTAGGGGTCAAGGGCCGGATCGACCGACATGGGGTCGGTCTCGTCGACGACCGACGGGTCGATCATCCGCATGAGCAGGTGCCCTTGCCCGAGATGTGGTGCCATGAGCAACAGGCCGTCGGGTACCGGCATCCGCGCCTCGGCCAGCGGAACAGGCTTGCCACCGGGGGTCGCCGTCTCCCGGTGGGCGGGCGGGAGACCGGCCTGTTCGATGTAGTAGGCGGCCAGGGCCGCGCCACCCGAGTGGCCCACAGAGACGACCGTGGCGAAGCCGTGGTCCCGCAGAAATGTGTGGCCGGCAGCGGCGTCCAGCAGTGCCTGTTCGTGCAGCAGAGTCAGGTCGTTGCCCGCGCCGCGGGTGTTCTGCGTCCACACCGCGTAACCACGGGCGAGGAGCTCGGGCACCAGAACGTGGTGGGAGAAATCCTGACGCGGATGCATCAGAACGGCCACGGCGGTGGCCCCGGGCACAGTCCGCAGCAGCCCGCTGACCGTTGCCCCGTCCTGGGTGGTCAGTTCGTGAGCAGTGGTGACAGTGTGCACAGGGATGGCGCCGGGCGGTACATGGCGTCCAGCGCCCAGACGTTCGTCGCTGGGCGCGCTCATCGAGGGCTCACCCGCAGCACGTCCTTGTCGTGTTGAACGATGACGGATTCCTCAAGTCCCGCGACCGCGCTGTACCAGACAGCATGCCGGCAGCCCGCCGCGCGTCGGTCGATGACGATGTCGTCATGGGCAGCAGTGATCCTGTAGTAGGGACCCACCATGTCGACGTCGATCACCGGGTCCTGAGACGCCACCTTGATGACGCCCACGTTCTCCGGAACATCGAGGACATAGATGCGTGTCATCACGACTGCACCACCTCCTGCGCATCCGCGTCCTGCTTCTCCTCCCAGGCCGCCGCCCGTGCGACGATCAGCTCCGCCTTGCGGGTCAGGAGCTTGTCCATCGACGGCTCCGCCCCCTGGACGACTTCGCACAGGGCATCGATGGTCAGTGCCGCGTCGAGGTCTTCCTGCGGGGTGACCGGACGCAGCGCCCGGGTGATTTCGATCATGTAGCCGTTCGGGTCATGGGTGTAGATCGACTCGATCGTCTCGTGCATGACCTGCATCTCCACGGGCCATTCGGACTCGTCGAGCCGAAGGCGGTACTCGAGCAGGTCCTCCTCGTCCTCCACATGGATGGCGAGGTGGCGGGAGTTGAGGAAGAATTCGGGGACGTCATGTCCCAGCCGCGCCCAGGCGTCGCCGGGGGCACTCTGGTCGCCGAACGGCACGGTGCCGAAGTAGTAGAAGAAGGCGATGCGGTCCCCGTTGCCGATGTCGAAGAAGAAGTGGATGAAGTCTGGGTGCTTCTCCGGCCCCCAGCCGGCCGCACAGATCGAGTGCACGACCGGAAACCTCAGCACGTCCCGGTAGAACCGGGTGGTTGCGGCGGGGTCGAAGGTCGGGAAAGCCGCATGGTCGACGCCTCGAACGCGGTGTTCCGGCTTCTGGGCCACGGTTACTCCTTGTTCCTTGGGGTGACGTGACGCTGTCACGCGGCGGCTATGGGTGCGTCCGCACGTAGCAGCGAACCAGCGTCGGGGATGTTCACGGGCAGCCCGAGGCTCCGCAAGATCGCAAAGGCACCGGCGGTAGCAGCGGAGACCACCGGCAGGCCCAGCTCGACCTCGGCGCTTTGCACCAGGTCGAGCGACGGCATCTGCACGCAGGCCGAGATGACCAGGACATCGGCGCTGCTGAGGTCGAGACTGCGCGCCGCGTCCATGACGCGGTGGCCGGGGATACAACCCACGTCGCTGTTGTCGGCCACCTCCAGGGCGCACCAGTCGGTGACCGTGAAGCCCTCGGCCTCCACATAGTCCACGACCTTCTCGGCGAGCGGTTTCATGTAAGGCATCACGAGCGCTACGCGCTCGGCGTCGAGGGCCTTCAGGGCGGTCACCAGCGCACCGGCGCTGGACAGCACCTTGGCGTCCGAGCCGCCGGTCCCCAGCTGCTCCGCAGCAGCGAATTCGACGTTGCGATGTTCTCCACGGCCGCTGGCCATGATGGCCACGAGGCACGCGTACAGCACGATGTCGACACCCGCGTCGCCGATCTCCATGACGCAGCGCTCGCTCTGCGCGTTCATGGCCCTCAGCTGCGCCGGGGTCACCGCGTGCATGCGCATGCGGCTGGAGTGAAACGTGAAGTCAGCCCCCTCCGCCCTGGCCAGGAGGCGGGGCATCTCCGTCTCCACGGTCACGTTCGAGCTGGGGACGACAAGTCCGACCCTCTTCACCATCGCAGACACCTTGCTCCATTCATTTGACGGTACTGACGATTATCCGACGCATAAGTCAATTCGTCAACGGCGATGTCCACGGTTGCAGCCGCCAAGGAGCAGGGCGGCCGGTGACGCGGCTCGCCGCACCGCGCGGCGCGCGATGCGGCGAGAGGGCCAGCGGACCGGAGTCGGGGTGATCGGACCCGGCAGCGGACAGCCAGTTAGAACGGATCGGATGGCTGCTCCTGCGGGAGTCTGCTTGCGGGCTTCGCGCGGGGAGCGTCGAACGGGTTGTAGATGACGCCGAGATGAAGCCCGTACATCCAATGGAAGATCAGCACGCTGACGATGTAGTTCGGGCCCGCGTGGAGCCCGCCGAGGGCGTCGTGAACACCTCTGGCGGGCCCGAAGACAAAGGGGGCCGTGACGAAGATGGACAGCAGCGCCAGCACTGTCGCGAAGGTCAGGGCCTTCACGATGTTCCCCAACCGCGTGCCCGGTAGCGGCAGCAGCGGTGAGAGGCCGAGAGCGAAGAGAACAGCGAACACGACGCCGTCGATGTAGTGACTGAGGGCACCGACGACGAACTGCTGCGTGGGCGTTCCGTGCGGCAGGAGCACGATGCCGTTGGCCGTGTTGTAGTCGAGCCGGGTGAGTCCGAAGCCGCCCAGCCAGAAGCCGAGCAGACTCGAGACGTGGACCGCCACGAAGCCGCCGAGGGCGGCGGCCAGAACGCGATGCTCCGTCGACCATGTACGCCAGGCGTGCATGACTTGGTCATGGCGTACATCCCCGGACGGGGAAGACGGCACAGTGAGTGACGATGCGGCTTGGGGCATCAGGGGTTTCATACGACCGGTACCTCCGCGTAACGTGAATGCTTGACGTGGGCGTCAGAATATTGACAGTGACTTCTGGCGACAAGGGTTCGTACTCACTCAGTTGTGGGCGCTCGCGGGCGATGCGGGCGCGCTCGTCGAGAACGGTGGCTGCGCAGCCGGTGGGCCGCCCCTTCTTCGTCACGTTTCTTGACGGGAGTGTCACCCTTGGGCCTGGCGTCAGCCGGCCGAGCGGTTTAATGCAGCTATGCCTAAGCCGACGACACGCAGCGCAGCCCGCCACGACATGGTGATGAGCCGACTCATGGAGGCTGCGGAGCAGCTCTTCGCGCGCCAGGGTGTGGCCGGCACGTCATTGCAGGAGCTGGCGGAAGCCATCGGTCTGACCCGCACCGGCATCTACCACTACATCCGCGGCAAGGAAGAGTTGCTGGAGATCCTCGTTCGAGGCTTCACGCTCCACACGGCTCAGGACATGCAGCGGCTGGCCAAGCCCGACTCCCGCCCGGCCATCGACCGGTTGAGAGAAGGTGTCACCGACATGGCGCTGACCGTCGCCCGCAACCCGCAGCGGTTCCGGCTCCTGCTCACCAGCGAGGGTGCGCTGCCCGAGCCGCTGGCCGAACAGCATTTGCAGGCGCGCCGTCAGACCCTGCTTTCGCTGACGGACTTGGTGTCCCAGGCGGTCAAGGAAGGCTCTTGCCGCCCGGTGGATGCGGAGCTGGCGGCGTTCTCCCTGCTCGGGGTCGCCAACTGGATTGCTTTCTGGTATCCCCGTCACTCGGGTGCCGGCTCGGCGACTCCGGAGCTGCTGGTGACGGGCATGGTTGACATCGCTCTAGGCGGTCTGGTCGCCAAGCGGGCTCCGTCGGGCAGCGACAGCGTTCCCTATGTCGTCGGTCTACTGCGCGAGGACCTCGACCGGCTGGAGAGCATGCTCAAAGAGCAGTGACCGGTCGATGTACGCGCGGGGCGGTCGGTCGGGTTCAGCTGTCGAGGTGCCGCAGCTGCTGGCGGTAGCGAGCTGCGGTGCGGGCGTAGGTGGCGACAGCTTCGTCGATCCATGCGGGATCGAGGGCGTGTTGGCGGATTCTTGCTGGTACGCCGAGCGCCGTGGTGGCCGAGGGAACCTCGAAGCCTTCTGGGATGAGTGCTCCAGCGCCCACGACGGCCCCTTTGCGAACCACCGCACGATTAAGGGTGACTGAGCCCGACCCAATGAGGCCAGCGTGCGGTGGTATGGAGCAGGCTGCCGTCCTGGACAGAGGTGCGTGCGCCAATGGTGATGTGCCCGTAGTCACCTCGCAGGACAGCGCCCGGCTCCCTTACGCGAGGGCTGGACGGGCGGGGTCCAGCGACCGCTCTTGCGGGCGAAGTCGGTGGGCGACTGCGGTCGCCCAGTCCCCGCGGGTGGTGACAGACGGGCCCGTGCGGATCTACTGACGAGCCTGGACAGTGACGGTCAGGTGCAGATAGCGGCCGGCCATGCCCTTCATCGCGGTGATGCCGTGGGCATAGCGGTCCACGGTCGCGGTCGCGGCGAGGTGGAGGGTGCCGTCGACGAAGCCCGAGTCGGTCACGGTGAACTCCACGGGAGCGTCCACTCCGTGCGCCGTGAGCGTGCCCCGGAGGATCCAGGTGCCGTCGGCGTTCACCGCGGAGACCGACGTGAAACTGATCTCCGGGTAGGCGGCCGGATCGAGGAAGGCGCTCGACAGCACCTTCTTGTCCCGCGCGTCACTGCCGGTGCTGAAGCTGGTGGCGTCGGCGACCGCCTCCGCGCTGCTGGCGGTCAGCGGTGAGGCGATCGATACGTGTCCGGAGCGCAGGGCGAACGTGCCGGTCACCGACCCGAGCCCGAACATGTGCGTGCTCTTGAAGTGGATCCCCGACTCCTCGGGGTCGATCTTGTAGTCGCCCGCAGGGGGAATGGTCAGCGTCATCGGTATGCCCTCTCAGGATGAGTTGAATTTTCATGAGACTACCAACAGCTACATGAATCTTCAAGTGATAGAATCCGGGCATGTCGATCGCCCCCCAGCGCAGCGAGCAACCGCAGTGGTTGACCCCTTCGCAGCTTCACGCCTGGCGCGAACTGGCGACCCTCATGACGCGCCTGCCGGCCGCACTGGAGGCGCAGCTCAAACGCGAGGCCGGCCTCAGCTTTCTGGAGTACTACGTGATGGCCGGCCTGTCCGATCAGCCGGACCATGCGATGAGGCTGTCCGAGCTGGCCGACCGCGCCCACTCGGAACTGTCCCGGCTCTCGCATCTGGTGGCCCGGCTGGAACGGCGCGGCTTCGTCCAGCGCGTCACGGACTGTGACGACGGTCGGTTCACCAAGGCCGTCCTGACCGAAGCCGGACTCGCCCACATGGTGAAGGTCGCCCCCGCGCACGTCGAGGAAGTCCGCCGGCTCGTCTTCGCCGTCCTCGACGACGCCGAGGTCGAAGCCCTGGACGCCACAGCGAGGAAGATCAACGACGGCCTGCGCTAGGTACCGCACGAAGGCCGGCCGCTTGCGTGAGGGGCGGCCGGCGTTCGCCGTCGGCCGCCCCTCACGTGTCGGGTCGGATCTACTGGACGCCGATCCTGGTCCATTCCTGGCTCGCCACCAGGGCGCAGGTGTTCTGGACGAGGAAGGCTCCTTGCGCGGTGGAGGCGCCTTGCACGTCGAGGCACTTGAGGCTGTGCTCCGCCTGCAGTCTCAGGTTGCCGTCGCCGAAGTCCTGGGTGGCCCAGCTCTGGCTCTGCGAGGTGCCGCAGGTCGACTGGATGACTGACGCGCCGTCAGCGAGGTTGGAACCGCTGACGTCGAGACACAGCCCGCTCTTGGCGTTGACCACGTGGTAGTAGCCGTTGCCGACGCTGTTGAACTGCCACTGCTGATTGGAGCCGTTCAGGTACGGCCACTGGAGGACGGGGGCCCCGGGGCTGGTGGAGCCGTTCTGAACGTCCGCCGCCAGCCCGCTGTTGCCGTTCTGCAGTGACCACGTGGCGTACGCGGGAGTGACCGTGAATGCTCCCAGTGACCGCCAGCCGGAGCTCGGCGCGGTGCCGGTGAGCGCCAGATTGATCGCGGGCGTGTTTCCGTTGGCGCTGTCGACGATCGCCACGGCCAGCTGGTAGGTGCCCGCCGGTGCGGTGAAGGCCGCGGAGGAGGCGCTGGTCGACGGCGCGCCCTTGACCCACGCGCCGGGATCGATGCCGGGGTCGACGTACTGGGCGGCGACCGTGCCGTCTGCCTTCAGCAGCGCGTAGGAGACCTTGTACTTGTGATTCCATCCGGCGAGGTCGTTCGGCAGTTCTCCGACGCCGGTGTTGGACCAGGTCTGGATGATCGGGACCGTCGCCCCGGCCATGGCTGAGGAGGGGTAGCCGACCTGGTCGGGTGCGATGCGGTAGCCGCCGTTGAGGGCGAAGTCCTGGACGAGGTCGGGGTTGTCACGCACCCAGGTGGGGACGTCGTTCGCGGGCCAGCGTAGGTCGAGGGTGTTGGCGTGGATGTTCTTGGCGTCGGCGACGACTCTGGTGAGGACGGTGCGGATGCCGTCGGTGCCGATGGCTCCGTCGCAGCCGTTGGGATTGGTGGCGAAGCTCTGGTAGCAGTTCTCGCCGAAGACGGCCGTAGCGGGGAAGTGGGCTTTGATGGCGTCCTGGTCGCTGGTGGGGAACCAGACCGAGCTGCCGAGGCTGTCACGGCGGATGGCGAAGCCGCTGGTGTAGATCGGGTCCTGGCCGGCGGAGAACTCGCCGCCGTAGTTGAGGTTGAGCAGCACCTTGTCGAGCTTCTGGGCGTAGAGGTTGGTGACCCAGGTGAGGGTGGGGGCCAGGTCGGCGGTGGCGAGCTGGGTGTGGTGGCCCTCCCCCCACCAGCCGAGGCCGGTGGTGTCGACGAAGTCGGTGACGGCGGGGTCGTTGAAACGGGCGGCGAAGGCCGTGAGGAACGTGGCGAACTTCTGGCGGTAGACGGGGTCGGTGAGGACCGGGTCACGGAAGCCGGTGTCGGACAGAGCGGGGGCTTGCGCCGCGCCGGCGTCGAAGACGTACTGGGGAGTGGACTGGCGGTCGGTGTAGTCCTGACTGTCCTCGTTGATGCGGAAGGCGAGCTTGAGGCCGCGCTGCTGGGCGCCCTGGACCAGGGCGATGAAGTTGGCGTCCTCGTTCCAGGCGAAATGACCCTGAGTGGGTTCGAAGGCGGACCAGGGCATCCGGATGTAGAGCTCGGAGGCTGAAGCGCGGTAGGGGTCGACCTGGCTCCAGAAGGTGGCGGCGTCCGGGAAAAGCCCGGTGGTGCTCTCTACGTAGAGCTGCCAGCCCATCGCCGGGTTCTTGATCACACTCGATGTGTCCCGGGCGGGGTTGACGGTGATCCAGTTGGTGAGCGTGAGGTCGTCGCAGTAGCCAGGTGCGCTGCTGCTGTTCTTGTAGCAGTACACGGTGACCTGGGTGTTACTGGCTCCGGTGGTGAACACCACGTCGGCCTCGGTGTACGAAGTGCTGGACGTGGTGGCCGACTTGCCGGGGCCTCCGTAGTTGTCCTTGACACCCAGCACCATCGGCTCGCCGGCAGCACCGGACTTCAGCCAACCCGACAAGCGATACGTGGTGTTCGGCTGAACAGAAACCACCTGCTCAGCGGAAGCCTCCGAGGTACCGATCTTCAGCGCGTAACCCCCCGACCTTGGACTCTCGGCGCTGACGACGGAGTTGTTCCACGCGTACCACGGGGAGAGCGAACCCGACTCGAAACCCGGGTTCCCCATCAGGTTCGGTGAGGAGATCGGGATGAGGGCGACGTCGTCGCAGTAGCCGGGTGCGCTGCTGGTGTTCTTGTAGCAGTACACGGTGGCCTGGGTGTTGCCGGCTCCGGTGGTGAACACCACGTCGGCCTCGGTGTACGAAGTGCTGGACGTGGTGGCCGACTTGCCAGGACCTCCGTAGTTGTCCTTGACACCCAGCACCATCGGCTCGCCGGCAGCACCGGACTTCAGCCAACCCGACAAGCGATACGTGGTGTTCGGCTGAACAGAAACCACCTGCTCGGCAGAAGCCTCCGACGTACCGATCTTCAAGGCATAGCCACCGGTCCGCGGACTCTCCGTACTGACAACGGAGCTGTTCCACGCGTACCACGGGGAGAGCGAACCCGACTCGAAACCCGGGTTCCCCATCAGGTTCGGCGGGGGTGTCGTGGCGGCCTGGGCGGGCGAGGCCGGTATGACCGCAAGCGCGGCGGCCAGTGAGCCGAGGGCGAGGAGGACGAGGCACCTGCGTCTAGCGCGGTGCGGAGCTGGGCGATGTCTGAGGGAGTGGAGCACTGCGCGTCTCCTAGGGGCGTGGAAGAAACCGGATGATGAGGGTCCGGTTAGCTGGCGAGTCTCACCACGCCATGGCAGTGCGTCAATACTTCTGACATTTCTCGGAGTGTCTACTCGCAGTTAACTCCTGCGATGTACGGAACATGGACAGATTTGCCCATGAAAAAGCCGCGGCCCGTACGTAACGTACGGACCGCGGCCTCGAAGACAGAGCTAGCGGCGAACCTCGCCGGCCGCTCCGGGGAGCAGCGAGTGCTCGGCAGCCGTGGGCAGCCCTTCCCAATCGCCCTGGCAGGCCACCGAGAAGGCGGCGACCCTCGCGGCATGGGAGAGGCAGGTGGGCTGATCGGCGCCCGAGAGCAGGCCGGCCAGGTAGCCCGCCACGAAGGAGTCCCCGGCGCCGACCGGGTCCACCTCACTGACGGCTACGGCTCTGACATGGTGCACGCCGGCGGGCCCGGCCGACCACGCGCCGTCCGCCCCGAGCGTGACCACCGCGGTCCGCGGTCCATGGCTGAGTAACTCCCTGGCGAGAGCGGCGGGATCGGATGCGTCCGAGTCCAGCAGCATCTGCGCCTCGTCCAGGCTGGCGAAGAGCAGGTCGGTCAGGGGCAGCAGTGGGCGCAGTGTCCGGGCGGCCTTGGCCCGACTCCACAGGCGGTCGCGGTGGTTGGCGTCGAAGGAGACAGTCACGCCGTGCTGCCGGGCACGGTCCAGGGCGACTCTGACGGTCGCGAGGGCGCTGTCGGAGAGCGCGCAGGTGATGGCGCTCGTGTGCAGGATCCGGGCCTGCTCCACGACTCCGGCCGGAAGGTCGGTGGGCGTGAGCCGGGAGCCTGCCGAGTCGTGGCGGTAGTAGTGCACGCGGCGGACGTCGGCCGTGCGGCGTTCCTTGAGCAACAGGCCCGTGGGGGCCGTCGGGTCGACGGTCGCGTGGACGGACACACCTTCGGCGCGCAAGGTGTCGCGGACCAGAGCGGCGAGTTCGTCGTCGCCAAGGCGGCCGAGCCACGTGGCGCTGTGTCCGAGTCGCCGCACCCCTATGGCCACGGTGGATTCGGCTCCGGCCACGGAGAGGCTTAGCGTGCGGGCGTGGCGCAAGGGTCCGATGCGGTCGGCCGTCAGGGCCGCCATCGTCTCGCCGAGTACGACGAGGTCGCTCATGCCGGCCTCCGCTCGACGGCCGAGACGAATGCCCGCGCGCGGGTGTGCAGTTGGTCGAGATCGCCGCTCGAGAGTGCGTCGCCGAGCAGGGGGGATCCCACGGCGACGGCGATTGCTCCGGCGGCCAGCCAGCGGCTGGCGGAATCGATGGTGATGCCGCCGGTGGGGACGAACGGCAGGTGTGGCAATGGTCCGGCGAGTGCCGTCAGGTAGGCGGGGCTCAGTGAACCGGCCGGGAAGAGTTTGACGGCGGTGGCGCCGAGCCTGCTGGCGTGGAGTGCCTCGGTGGGGGTGAACGCTCCGGGCAGCGAGCCGAGTCCCAGGTCGTTGGCGGTGGCGAGTACCGACTCCTCGCTGTGGGGGCAGACGATAAAGTCGGCTCCGGCTTCGGCGGCCCGGCGGACGTCGCCAGGGGTGAGCACGGTGCCGGCCCCTATCAGAGTGCCGTCACCGGCGGCGGTGCGCGCGGCGTGGATGGCGGCGAGGCTGCCCGGGGTGGGGAGGGTGATCTCGATGCAGCGCAGTCCGGCGTCGAGCAGGGTGCGGGTGGCGGGTATCAGGTGGTCGCCGTTGTGGGCGCGCAGGATCGCGACCAGGCGGTGCTGGTGGAGGAGCTGGCGCAGGCGTTCTGGTCGGGTGGTCATGGGCAGACGTGGTCCAGGAGATCGTGGCCCAGGTAGGGGCGGGCGGCTGGGGCATGGACGCCGACCTTCGCGGTGAGCAGTTTCCCCGCATCGGGCTGGGCGCGGAGGTCGGCGTCGGTCAGGCCGTCCCGGGCGGTGGTGATGACCAGGGTGTCGCCGAGGAAGCAGCAGGCGGTGGGGCGCCTGACCGGTGTCTCGACCACGGTGAGCAGTTCGCCGCGCGGTGAGTAGCGGTGCACGGCCCAGCCGTCCCAGAGCGCGACCCAGACGCAGCCTTCCTCATCGACGTCGAGTCCGTCGGGAACACCGTGTTCGGATGGGAAGACCACGAGAGTGCGCAGCTCTGTCGCCTCGCCCCGCGGGCCGAGGCTCAGGACATCGAGACGGCGGGTCGCGGTGTCGATGAAGTAGGTCTGCCGACCGTCCGGGCTCCAGCCGATGCCGTTGGCGATGGTCACCGAGGTGAGCACCGTGGTGACCGAGCCGTCGAGTTCCACCCGGAGCAGTCGGCCGGAGCCGTGTTGCGGGGGGCGGCCCATGCTGCCGATCCAGAACCGTCCCTGCGGGTCGCATGCGCCGTCGTTGAAGCGGGTGCCACGCCTGGCTTCGGGGCGGCTCAGCACACGTACGGTGCCGTCTTCCGCGAGATGGCAGATCGCGTCGTGTGCGGCGACGAGCCAGCCGGCGCCCGGGTCGGGCAGTGGCGCCACGGCGCCGACCATGCCCCCGGCCGCGGTGCCCACCTGGTACGTCGCCGTGCGGGCTATGCGTTCACCGGCCCGGTGGCCGCGGTGCACGGTGCCGGCCGGGATGTCGACCCAGAGCAGCTCACCGGTGCGGGGGTCGCGGCGCGGGCCCTCTCCGAGTTCATCCACCGTGTCCGAGGCCGGTACGGCGGTCAGGACGGTGGTCATTTGCCGGCCCCCACGGTCATTCCGGAGACCAGGCGCTGGCCGAGCACCACGAAAAGCGCCAGAACCGGGAGCATGACGATGATCACGCCGGCGAACATGCCGCCCCAGTCGCTGCCCTGGAACTGCTGCTGGTCGATGAAGGAGAGCAGAGCGGCGGGCAGGGTCCGGGTCTGTGCGCGGGTGGTGAGGATGATGGAGAACAGGGTCTCGTTCCATGCGCCCAGGACCGCGAGTGTGAAGGCGGTGATGAGTCCGGAGCGGGCCAGAGGCAGCACGACCTGGATGAAGGTGCGTACCGTCCCCGCGCCGTCGATCACGGCCGCCTCCTCGATCTCCAGTGGCAGCGAGACGAAGTAGCCCGTGAGGAGGAAGACGGTGAAGGGAATGGCCAGGCCGGTGTAGACGAGAATGAGGCCTTGCATGCTGTCGAGCAGCTTGAGGTGCGTGGCGTCCTGTGTCTTGGCGAAGGCCAGGTAGACCGGAATCACGATCAGCTGGCCGGGAATGCCGACGCCGAGTGCGAACAGCATCGTGAGGGGGCCGCCGACTCGCTTGCGGGTCCGTGCGAGCGCGTAGGCGGCGGGGGCCGCCACGGCGACCGCGGCCGCGGCTGAGGTGGTGGAGACGACGGTGGAGTTGACCAGGCCCCGGCCGAAGCCGCCGGTCTTCCATGCCGTGGTGTAGTTGGCCCAGTGCGGGGAGCTCGGCCACCCCACAGGGTGCTCGAAGATGGACTTGGTGTCCCGCAGGGAGGTCAGCACCATCCACACGAGCAGGAGCAGGTTGGTGATGACGAGGCCCCAGATCAGGGCGGAGCCGAGATGGCGTGGCCTGAGGGAGAGCCCGCGCCGGGGCCTGGCGGGCCGTGTGCGGTGGCCGGGGTTCGTGGTCGTCGCGGGCACGCGATCTCCTTGTGGTTCAGACTTCGACGGCGTCGCGGCGCATGACGCTGCGCAGCAGGACAGCGACGACGGTGATGAGTACCAGGCTGACGAGTGCCGCGGCGGAGGCGACGCCGAAGTCGTGCTGGGCCTTGGCGGAGAAGCCGGTCTCGTAGACGTAGAGCGCGGTGGTGTAGGTCTGGGGCGGCGGGGTGCCGCCGGTCGATCCGCCGAAGACCAGGACCAGTTCGAAGACTCTGATCGAGGCGATGGTCCACAGGAGTGCGCAGACGGTGACGACTTCCCACGACAGCGGCAAGGTGATGTGGCGGAACTTGGTCCAGGCGCCGGCCCCGTCGAGCTCGGCCGCCTCGTAGTAGTAGACGGGGATCTGTTCGACCGCGGACATGATGATCGTGGTGTAGAAGCCGACAGCCGCCCAGATCGTGGTGGCGAGGATCAGGGTGAAGATGTTGTCCATCGCCAGCCACTTGGGCGGGTCGGTGACGCCCAGGGTGCGCAGCAGGTGGTTGACCACGCCGTCCGGCCTGAACAGCAGGCCCGCCATCACGCCGAAGACCAGGGGGTTGACCAGGACGGGGAAGAACAGCACGTAGCGGACGAACTTGCGGCCGACCATCTCCCGCAGAAAGAGAGTGATGGCGAAGCTGAGGACGAAGGTGATCAGCCCGCCGACGACCAGGATCAGTCCGGTGTTGCGCAGGGCCGCCCGGAAGGTCGGGTCGAGGAAGAGCTGCCGGTAGTTCTTGCCGCCCCGTGCGTGGATGTCGGTGATGCCGTCCCAGCTGTGGAAGCTGAGCCAGACGCTGAAGACGATCGGGGCGACGAAGAAGAGAAGGAAGAGGACCAGAGCCGGTGTCATGAAGGGCCAGAACGCGCGGTTCTGTGCGCGCTGGAAGGGGCTGTTGCCCGCCGGGCGGGGGGAGAGCCGCCCGGCGGTGGATCGGGGTGGCATTAGCCCTTGGCCTTCCAGTAGTCGGCGGAGGCACTGGTCATCTTGGTGACGAAGCCGGCCGCGTCGGTCTTGCCGAACCACAGATCGGTGAAGACCGGGTTCAGGACCTTGTCCTCGTAGTCGGGGCTGAGGTTGTCGAAGGGCAGCCGGGTCTGCGACTGGTTCAAGCTCTGTGCCGCGTCGGCGAGGCTTGCCGGGGCCTGGGTGTCGGTGCGCGGAGTGATGTTGCCCGCGGTGGTGGAGATGCCGCTGATCTGGGAGCGCTGGAGGAAGAAGGCGATGAACTTCTCGGCGGCTTCGGCGTTCTTGCCCTTCTTCGGGACGGCGAAGCCGAGCGGGATGACATCGACGGCGTCCTTGGCGGTGTCGCCGGTGGAGGGGAAGTTCACCGAGTGGTACTGGAAGCCCTGCGGGGCGAAGGTGCTGGTCTCGCTGGGCAGCCAGCTGCCCATGAGGAAGAACAGCGACTTGCCGGTGGCCCAGTTGTTCTGCTGTTCGGGGTACTTGGTCGCGTCGTAGCCGGGGATCAGGTAGCCGCCCTTGACCAACTGCTCTATCTGGTGGGCAGTCTTGAGGACCACCGGGTTCTTCCACGCCGCGCCGGATTTGTCGGCGGCCAGCGCGGGCAGTGAGCCTCCGTTGCGGTTCAGGAGGTAGTCGAACCAGTAGGTGGTGGCCCAGCTGGCGTCGCCGTCCGTACCTATGCACGCCTTGCCCGTGGCCTTGGCCTGCCGGCACAGGGCCAGCAGGTCGTCGAAGGTCTTCGGGGCGGGGCCTGCGATGGCGGTGGAGTTGTAGAAGAGGGAGACGGTGATGGCCTCGTAGGGGATCATCCACGGGGTGCCGTCCTTGCCGGCGGGCAGGATGTCGCGGAGCTTGGCGGGGATCACGTCGCTCACCTTGCGATGCTCGCCGGTGTCCATGCCGAGTACGCCGGTGAGGTCACGGGCCTGGCCGGTGGCGGCGAGAGTCGGCAGCATCTGGTCGAAGGTCTGGTCCACAAGGTCGGGCGCGTTGCCGGCGAGCAGGGCGGGGCCGACCTTGTCCAGCACCTTGCGGCCCTGCCACTGGACGTTGACCTTGATGCCGGTCTTGGCCGTGAAGGCGTCGATGGAGCGCTGCAGGACCTTGGCCTGAGGCTCGGTCTGGGTCCACATCGACCAGTAGGTGAACGACTTGCCACCGCTGGCGGAGTCGCTGGTGGTGGCGCACGCGCTGGTGACCAGGGCACTGGTCAGGGCGAGGGCGATGGATGCCGTGCGCAGCGAAACTCTTCGCATCTCGTGCTCGTCTCAGGTGGTATCGGAACTTGGGTGTGGCCCGGAGGCTGTGGTGCCTCGGGGCGGGAACATCAGGCAGGGCGTGTCATGCGCCCAGGGCAGGTTCGCGGCTCCCGCGGGGAGCGGGTCTCGGGGCCGGTAGCCGAGGTCGGACGTGGCGTTGCCGATGTCCCAGTAGCGGCTCCCATGGCGGGAGACGCCGAAGTAGATGCCGTGGCGCACGGTCGTGACGAGTGCCCCGGCGACAAGGGCGCGGGCGTCGTGGTCCGACAGCCACATCGCGTTGTAGTCGCGTTCGGCCAGTGGCCAGCCCACCAGGCCGAATCGCAGGCTGATGACCGTCGCGCCGGTTCGTTCGGCGTGTAGCCGGCCCAGCGCTTCAGCCGCGATCTTGCCGGCCCCGTAGGCGCAGCACGGTCGGGGCAGTGCCTGCGGAGCGACGGGGAACTCCCCGTCTCGGTAGTTCAGGCCGGCGGCGTGATTGGAGCTGGCCAGAACGATGCGGCCGACCCCGTGGCGCTGCGCGGAGTCGAGCAGCGACGCGGTGATGGCCACGTTCTTCGCGATCTCGTCCCAACCTGCCCGCGGGCTGGCCATGGCGGCGAGATGGAGGATGGCGTCCACCCCTCGGGTGGCCCGATCCATGACTGCTGGGTCGAGAAGGTCACCGAGGACCAGCTCGTCCTCGGCGTCGGCCGTCGGCGCCAGCGTCGCGATCCGCATGTCGTACGACTCACGCAGAGCCGGATTCAGCACGGAGGCGAGGGCGCCCAGGCCACCGGTGACGAGAAGGGTAGGTCGACTCACCGTGGCTCTCCTTGGGTTGCGAAGTGCCTGCACACATTAGGGCTCATCACTCACGAGCGTGTCAATACTTTTGACACATCACCGAACTTGGAGTGGGCATTCCGCTCGATGAGCGGACGACTCCCCCACTCACTCTGGCCTAATCGTCCAGACACTTGACGCTCTTCCGGGACTGTGTCAGGTTTGCGATGTGGCAGACGACTTCGGCTTTTCACCGCAGGCACGGGGGCAGACGGCCCGGGACACGGTCTCAGCGCCCTCACGCGGAGCGCGGCGCGTCGGGCCGGAACTCGCGTACCGAGCCGCTTTCTCGCCGCCACCGTCTCCGCGATTGTCAATGAGCTCATCGACCAGGGCGCCCTGACGCGATGTCACCGGCCTGAGGCACGGGGACCGGTGATTGGTGCCAGGGCGTACTGGCACCAGTCACCACTGTGCGCGTGTCAGCCCCTCGGCCCCCGCCGGACCTTCGCACCGGCCGCCTCGCGGGCCGGCTTGTGCGCCGCCGTCGGCGGTGCGGCGCCGGCCCCGCGCGAGGCTCCGCACGTCATTTCACTCGTGCGCCGACCCGCGCACCGAGTTCCCCACCGCCCGAAGGAGATCCGGTCGTGAAGATAGTGAGCCTCGAGACCTTCCTGGTCAAGCCCCGTTGGCTGTTCCTGTGCGTCCAGACCGACGAGGGCATCTCCGGCTGGGGCGAACCGATCGTCGAGGGCAGGGCCGAGACAGTCGCGGCAGCCGTCGCCGAACTCTCCGACCAGCTGGTCGGCTCCGATCCGATGCTCATCGAGGACCACTGGCAGACCCTGACCAAGGGCGGTTTCTACCGTGGCGGACCGGTGCTCTCCAGCGCCGTCTCCGGGATCGACCAGGCACTGTGGGACATCAAGGGAAAGGCCTACGGTGTCCCGGTGTACGACCTGCTCGGGGGTCCGGTCCGCGAGAGGATTCGGGCCTACCCCTGGGTCCACGGGAACGAGCCCGGTGCACTGGCCGACAGCGCCAGGGCCGCCGTGGCCGCCGGGTTCGACGCCATGAAGTTCGGCGCGAGCGACCAGATGACCCCGATCGACTCCCCCGCCGTCGTTCGCCACATGGTCGCCCGCGTAGCAGCCGTCCGCGAGGCCGTCGGTGACGAGGTCGACTTCGCCATCGACTTCCACGGCCGCGCCAGCACCGCGATGGCCCGCCGGGTGCTCCCACTACTGGAGGAGTACCTGCCGCTGTTCGCCGAGGAGGTCGTCCTGCCGGAGTACTCCCGGGACCTCGCGCAAGTCACCGGGACCACCTCCGTACCCATCGCGACCGGCGAGCGGCTCTACTCCCGCTGGGACTTCAAGGAAGTACTGCGCAGCGGCATCGCGGTCGTGCAGCCGGACCTGAGCCACGCCGGCGGGATCTCCGAGGTCCGCAGGATCGCCGCCATGGCCGAGGCACACGACGTGCAGCTCGCCCCGCACTGCCCGCTCGGCCCCATCGCCCTCGCCGCCAGCCTCCAGATCGACTTCGCCACCCCCAACGTGCTGATCCAGGAGCAGAGCATCGGCATCGGCTACGGAGAGGGCGAAGGGCTGCTCGACTACCTCCTCGACACCGATGTCTTCCGGTTCGACAACGGCTATCTCCACCGCCCCCTGGGCCCCGGCCTCGGCATCGAGATCGACGAGGCCGCGGTCCGCCGGGCCACCGAGACCGGCCATCGATGGCGCAACCCCGTGCTCCGCCACCGCGACGGCTCCTTCGCCGAGTGGTGACCGTACGAAACTGGACAGAACTCGTTCACGGGTCCATGCAACTGTAAGATCTCTTGACAAAGTTGACCCGATCGCGACTACCCTGGACGTCATGATGTCGGAGCGAAGCGGATCTTTGCAAAGCCTTCGCCGCACCAACCAGGAGCGGCTGTTCTCCCTGCTGCTCAACCGCGGACCGACCCACCGTGCCGAACTCGCCCGGCTGGCCGGTGTCTCGCGGACAACGGTGTCGACCATCATCAGCGAGCTCCTCGAACGCAATCTGGTGATCGAGACCGAGCCCCCCGCGGGGAAACGGCTCGACGGCCGCGCGCGTGAGGTGCTGACCATCAACCCGGCGGCGGGCGCCGCGGCCGGCCTCGACTTCACCCTCCGCAATATCGACGTCTTCATCACGGACCTGGCGGGCCAGCCTCTGGGCAACGCGGGCGCGACGATCCAGGCCGACGCCTCGTGGACCGACCGTGCTGCCGCCGCCCTCGCCCTGCTCGACAACCTCCTCGACGAGGCCCGGCTCAGCCGCCCCGACCTCATCGGAGTCGGTGTCGGCGTGCCGGGCCAGATCGCCAGCGCCACCGGCACCGTCGGGCCGTCCCTGCCCGGCCAGGCATGGGTCGGTGTCAACGTCCCCCACGAGTTCGGCCAACGTCTGAACGTGCCTGTGCTCGTGGAGAACAACACGCGGCTGGAGAGCGTCGCCGAGATCATGCACGGCGCGGGGCGAGGAGCCCAGAACCTCTTCTACTTCGGTCTCTCCAGCGGGATCGGCACCGGCATGTTCTTCAACGGCGAGCTGTACCGGGGTGCGGTCGGCGGCGCCGGCGAGCTCGGTCACATGTCGGTGGACATCGACGGCCCCGCCTGCCCGTGCGGCAACCGCGGTTGCCTGATTCAGTACGCCGCCGTTCCCGCCATCCTCGAAACCCTCCGACCGCGGTTCGGCGCGGAGGTCACGATCGAGGAGATCCTCGACGCCGCCGACGCCGGCGACCGCGCCTGCGCGGGCGTGCTCAGCGACGCCGGGCAGCTCGTCGGCCGGGTCCTGGCCAACATCTGCAACCTGCTCAACCCCGAGCGCATCGTGGTCGGCGGTGAGCTCGCCCGAGCCGGTGACATCCTGCTCAACCCGATGCGGACCTCCCTTCAGCGCTACGCGATGGCCCTGTCCCGCGAGGTCGAACTCGTCCCGGCCCAACTGGAACACGGCTCACGCGCCGGTGCGCTCGGCGGTGCCGCCCTGGTGCTGCGGGAGACACCGGGACTCGCCTCGATCCTGCTCCGGGGCGCCGCCCTCACCTGATCTCCCGCCACTCCCGGAGGCTCGGAGCCCGATCGGCACAGGTCTTCGATCGGGTGCCAGTAGTACTCGCCGCTCAACGCGCGCGACATCGGCGGCGCCTCGCAGCCGCTTTCCTCTGCGCGCCCCCGCTGCCGATCGACCGTCAGCGGCGTAGGCGTCTCCCGCCGACGGCCGCCGGATGAACGTGCGTGTCGGTTTCCGGCCGCCCCAGCCTTCCCTGACTGACCGACCCATCACCCCGAGGACCACCGCATGCTGGAGATCTCCCCGACCGGGTTCGCCATCGACGGACGCCCGTTGCGCCTGCTGTCAGGCGCCCTCCACTACTTCCGGAGCCGGCCCGAGCAGTGGCCGGGCCACCTGCGCATGCTCCGCGCCATGGGTCTCAACACCGTGGAGACCTATGTGCCCTGGAACTTCCACGAACCCCGTCCCGGGAGCTACACCTTCAGCGGAAACGCAGACCTGGACGGCTTCCTGCACGCCGCCGCCGACGCCGGCCTGTACGCGATCGTCCGCCCCAGCCCGTACATCTGCGCCGAGTGGGAGAACGGCGGCCTGCCCTGGTGGCTGCCCACGGGCGCGCATGGCACGCTGCGCACCAGCGATCCGGGCTACCTGGCCCACGTCGACCGCTGGTACGACACGCTGATCCCGCTCCTGGCCGACCACCAGAGCACGAGGGGCGGCAACGTCCTGATGGTCCAGATCGAGAACGAATACGGCTCCTACGGCACGGACAGCGACTACCTGCTCCATCTCGCCGAAGGCCTGCGATCCCGCGGCATCGACGTCCCGCTGTTCACCTCCGACGGGCCGGGCGACTTCTTCCTGACCGGGGGGAGCCTTCGCGGCCACCTGGCTACCGTCAACTTCGGCAGCCGGGCGGGCGAGGCGTTCGCCGAGCTGCGCCGTCATCGTCCGCAGGACCCGCCCATGTGCATGGAGTTCTGGAACGGCTGGTTCGACCACTGGGGCGAGCAGCACACCGTCCGGTCGGCACAGGACGCCGTATCCGCGCTCGAGGAGATTCTGGCGGCGGGAGCCTCCGTCAACCTCTACATGGCTCACGGCGGCACCAACTTCGGCACCTGGGCGGGCGCCAACACCGCCGACGCTGGAACCGGCCGCGGCTACCAGCCCACCGTCACTTCCTATGACTACGATGCCCCGCTCGATGAACGCGGCGCGCCCACCGCCAAGTTCTGGGCATTCCGCGAGGTGCTCCTCCGGTACGCGGACGGTCCCGTGCCCGAGCCCGAGAAGCTGCCCGACCCGATGGCCCCGCACGAAGTGATGCTCGACCGCATGCTGCCGCTGGAGCAGGTCATCGAGAACCTCTCCACCGGGCCGGTGCGCTCTCCCGTCCCGCCCTCCTTCGAGGACCTCGGCGTTCCGCATGGTGTGGTTCGCTACCGGACCACGATCCCCGGCCCGCGTGCGGCCCAGCCGCTGACCGTCGACGGGCTTGCCGACCGTGCCCACGTGAACGTCGACGACGCCCCCCTTGCCGTACTCGAACGGGACACCGAGCGGGAGACCCCGTTGCTGGTCGCGGTTCCCGGCCGCCAGTCGCGGCTGGAACTGCTGGTCGAGTCGATGGGGCGGGTCAACTACGGTGCCGGGATCGGCGACAGCAAGGGCTTCACCGGCGCTCGCCACAACCGGCAGTACCTGCACGGCTGGATCGCCGAACCGATACCTCTGGATGACAGCACACCCGGCCGGCTCCCCTGGGACACCGCTGCCGCGTCAGCCGCACGGCCCGGTCACACCTTCTACCGTGGCACGGTCGAGCTGGAGGAGCCTGGCGATACCTACCTCGCGCTTCCGGGCTGGACCAAGGGCTATGCCTGGATAAACGGCTTCCTGCTCGGCCGCTACTGGGCCCGAGGTCCTCAGCGCACGCTCTACGTGCCGTGGCCGGTCCTCAACCTCGGCACGAACGAGGTCACCGTCCTCGAGCTCGATCACTGCGCCGACCCCACCGTTCACCTGGAGCCGCGGCCGGATCTCGGCTGACGTCCAGTGAGGCCCACCAAACGAGACGCGCACCTCTCACTTCGTTCGTAGAGTTGACACATTTCCCCGCGTACGGTGTCAGCAACCTCAACTCGGCGCACCCAGTCCCAACTGTCGTCCATTTTAAGGACGCAGACTCTCTGTGTCACCACCATCAGACGACTCTATGTCAAAAGTATTGACAGAGTTCCTCCGGGCCCGGCTAATGGTTCCAACCACACCTGGAGGTAGTAGATGCGCACGCTCGCACGGTTCACGTCTTGCGCGGCCGCTGTGGCGACCGCCCTCATGTGCCTGGGCGCCGCGCCCCCTCAGGGGCACGTCGACAGCGGCCGAATGGTCACCGTCTCGCCGGCGCGGAACGTGTCGGATGTGATCAAGAATCCGGCCATGGGCTGGCAGCTGTACATCGAGAGCACTGACGGAAGGTTCCCCGACGCGGCGACGTACTGGAGTGAGGTCGACCCGTACCGGGCCTCCGCGAGCGAGCTGTACATTCGCATGCCGTGGTCCGCGTTCGAGCCGACCGAGGGCCACTACGCCTGGGCGGACGACGCCAACTTCATCGCCCTCGTCAACGGCGCCCGGGCGCGCGGCCTCAAGCTGGGATTCCGCATCGTCAACGACAGCCAGGACTTCACGAGGCAGGCGACTCCGCAGTACGTCTTCGACGACGGCGCCGCCAAGGCCCCAGTGCTGTCGGACACCGACTTCCCCGACCCGGTACTGACCGACCCGGTCTACCGGCAGAAGTTCACCACCTTCCTGACCGCGTTCGCAGCCCGCTTCAACGACGCGGCGACCACCGACTTCATCGACACCACCGCGTTGGGATGGTGGGGCGAGGGCTCGCACCTGCAGTTGCCCACGGCGGACATCGCACCCACCCTCAACTGGGCGACGCGGCTCTACTCGCGCCTGTTCGACAGGATCATCGTCCCGCTGAACTACGGCGGCGAGTTCGGGACCGCCAACCAGGACGCGGCCATCACCGCGAACGGGCTGGCGATCCGCCGCGACAGCCTCGGCAGCAAGGTCTGGTTCCCGCCCGCCGACCAGAACGCCATCAAGGCCCACTTCCCCGCCTCACCGGTCTTCGGCGAGAACTGCTACCAGAACTTCGTCCTGCGTCCCACCACCTCGTGTGACGGAGCCCTGGCCACGGACGGTCTGCGCACCGTGCTGACCCGCGTCGTCAGCGACGCGGAGAACGTGCACGCCAACACACTCGACCTGCGCTGGCCCGCCACCGACCTGCCCTCCTGGGTCCGCGACAACCCCGGCCTCGTCCATGACTTCGCACTCAACGGCGGCTACCGGCTCGCACCCGACCAGGTGACGTACCCGGCCGTGACCGCGGGGAAGCCGGTGACTGTGGCAGCCCAATGGTCGAACACCGGGGTCGGCGTGCTGCCCAACGACCTTCCCGGCTGGAACCACAAGTACCGCGTGGCCTACGCGTTGCTCGACAAGAGAACCGGCAGACCGGCCTACTCGGTGTTGTCGGAGTCGGATCCCGCGGGCTGGCTCAAGGGAACGGCGTACAACGACCGCACGACGTTCGCGCCGGTCGGGCTCCGCAGCGACAGCTACTACTTCGCCACCGCGATCGTCGACCGCACCCAGGGATGGCAGCCCGGCCTCAACCTCGCCACCACCGCCCGCACTCTCAACGGTTGGACGGTCCTCGGCACCACGAAGGTCAAGCACAGCAGCACGGACACTGCGCTCCAGCGCTCGGCGACGGCCACTCTGGGCGGGGCACAACAGGGGCCGGGCGACGCGCTCATCAGCAGGTCAGGGCATCAAGGAATCACCGTCCAGCCCGGCGCGCCGACCGCGGTGAGGCTGGCATGGAAGCAGCAGTCCGCCATCGACGAGGTCGCCCTCGCGGGACCCGGCAACCAGCGCATGAAGGTCAGCATCGACACGTTCGACGGACATCAGTGGACGCCAGTGCTCATCGACACCGCGGCACGCACCAACCACCCGATTCGCCTGGGCACGACGGTCGCGGCCAGCCGTCTTCGCATCACCCTGGACGCACCCTCGCCGCTCCGGCTGACCCAGCTCACCGTGACCGGGGTAGAAGGACAGGAACCGGCGATCCCGGTCATCCCCGGTAGGCCCGAGATACAGACCGGCCTGCCCACGGCCGCGGGCTCGTTGTCGGCGCAAGCCATCGCCGACGGTGACCCCACCACGGAGTGGCACGCCGCCGCCCACCCCGCTCTCCCCTCGACGCTCACCATGACCTGGCCCGACATGGAGGTACCGCTGAGCGGGATCACCCTGGTCTGTGACTACTGCCAGGAACAGGGTGTGACGGGGCTGGACTTGGACTACTGGGACGGCCTGCGCTGGCAGCCGTTGCGGCACGGAGCCACCCTGAGCTGGGATCACGACGACTGGACGCTCGAAGCGAAGTCGATCGCGTTCGACACGGTGAACACCACTCGGCTCCGCGTCACCGTGACCGAGGCCGCGGCGGACGGCGCCAACGGCATCGGCGTGTCCGAGATATACCCGGGCCCGGCGCCTGCCCTGCCCGCCACGGCACCGCCGCTGCCGACCGCCACCACCGACATGGCAACCCTCGACGGCTCGCTGCCCGTCAGCGTGATCAGCGACGGTGACACCGGTACGCCCTGGCAGAGCGCAACGGATGTCACACTGCCCGGCACGATCACCCTGACCTGGCCCAAGGGCCGTCCGTCCGTCAACAGCCTCACGATCGCCAACGTCTTCGCCCAGGGCCAAGCCATCACCGGAATGGACGTTGACTACTGGGACGGCAGCGCCTGGCAATCGATCAGACACGGCGTCCAGCTGACGTGGGACCACAACGACTGGACCCTGGAAACCCGCCGCATCGACTTCGACCCCGTGACGACCTCCAGCATCCGCATCACGGTGACGTCAGCCAACCGCCAGTGGGGAGACATCGCCGTCAGCGAGATCACCCCCGGGTACGCGACCTGACCTGACCTGGATCCTGCTGCGTCGGGCCAGGACAGATCCTGGCCCGACGCCAAGGGCTGGGCGGCATCATGGTCAGCCGGGTGCTCGCCGGGCTCGGGTGGTGAGGCCCGGGACGACAAGGACGAGCCAGCGGGCGAGAGCGGCCGGCGACTGGCCGGTGGGTGCGGTGGCGGACAACAGGTAGATGTCCGCGAGGGTGACGTCGGGGTGGATGTCACCTTCTGATTGGCCCGCGCGGATGACAGCGCTGACGGCGGCGGCTCCGCGGTCTTCGCAGGGGCGGTCAGCCGGTTCTTCGCCGAGGGTCCGGGCGGTTGCCTTCCCGGCGCGGTGAATCGCGGCCGTCTCGGCGACGCGGCCGAGGAAGGCGGTCAGTTCATCCGCGGCACGGGCCCCGGCGGCAACGCGCGCCAGGACGGCTTCCGCATCGTCCGCGACCCGGGCCACGTACTCGGCGACGACGGCCGCGACCAGGTCGGTCCTCGTGGGGAAGTGCCGGTACAGGGTTCCTACGGCCACACCCGCCGCCGCGGCGATCTCATCGATGCCCACCTCGGGGCCGTGACGGGCGATCTGCTCTCCGGCGGCGGCGACGATTCTCTTCCGGTTGCGGACCGCGTCCGCGCGCGGCCTGGTCCGGGTCAAGGGATTCGCCTGCCCTTCCGCTCTGCGACGCGAGGCTGAGCGGGGTCCGCCGTCATTGAGACAGTCCCGTACGGGGGAGCGCCAACGAGCACCAGACCGTCCTGCCGTCTTCGCTCACGCCCCACGCGTCGGCCAGCTGGTTCACGATGATCATGCCTCGGCCGTTCTCGGCATGCGCCGAGACGTCGCGCACTCGGGGGCGGGCCTGGGACCCGTCGGTGACTTCCACGCGCAACGCACCGCCAGTGACGCACAGGACGAGAGAGATCCCGTCGCCAGCGCCGTGCGTCATCGCGTTGGTGACAAGTTCGCTGATCAGAAGCCCGACATCGTCCACGAGAGCGGAGAGCCCCCAACTGGCCACCAGCGCACCGCCTATGTGCCGGAACCGTCCGACGCAGCGCGCCTCGATGTCGCGCGCAGGCACGCGCATGGAGAAGGTGTGGCCTTCGTAGCCTGCGCGAGAGGCGCGGTGGCACGCGCCCGGAGGTGGGGAAACAGTGGGTGTCGTCATGGTCGGCTCCGTACCGGGACGGGAGGCTTCCGCCGTCCTTCTGCGGGAGGCCCCCCGCCCAAGGCCCCGTACGATGCGCGCACGTCCCGTCCTATTGCCGCGTCGCGTCGATGAAGGAGGCGATCTCGGAGGCGAGCAGGTCAGTCGCGCTCAGATGGGCCTCGTGGGCATGGTCGGCGATGGTGATGAGCCGTGAATGCGGCACGTTGTCCACCAGCCGTGCAGCGACCGCCTGCAGCCATTGCGGGCTGACGGTTCCTGTGACGACGGCGGTGGGGCAGGCGATCTCGGCGTAGCGCGTGATAGCGAGGTTGGTCGCGTCGATCGCCGCCACTTCGCGCACCCAGGACGGCGTGAACCGTGCCATGGCGTCCCACCTTTCGGGCATGAACTGGCGAAAGGCAGCGATCTGATCCTTCGGGAGCCGGACGAACTCGGCCAGGCCGATCTCGAGAGCTCCGTCGTAATCTCCGCGGTCGACCGCGGCTTCGTACACCGGCAGCGCGGGGCCACCGATCGGCCTGTCCAAAGGAAGCGGCGGCTCATAGGCGATCAGGCCGTGCAGCGGGCCTGCCAGCGCCGCTTCCAGCGCGACGATCGCGGCGTAGGAGTGGCCGAGAAGGTAAGCACCGCCGATGGCGTCGGCGACCGCGAGAAGGTCCTCCTGCTCGCGTTCCATTGAATGACTGCTGCGCTCAGCCGCGGAAGTGTATCCGCGGCGCTCGATGGTGTAGGTGGTCACGCGCGACGCCAGTGCGGCCGACAGCGGGGCCCAGTCCTCGGCCGTGGACAGTGCTCCATGTGCGATGACCAGTCCCGGCCCGTTTCCGCGCTTGTGGACCACGATCTCGGTGCCGTCGGCGGAACGGACGATGAGGCGTTCGGGAGAAGACGGTTCTTCCGGCTGGGGATGAGCGGGAATTCCTTTTGATTCTTGCGTTTCCACCGAAATACTCCAATCACCAGGGCACGGAATTACGTCTATGTCGCGTAAGTGACATCGATGTTACATCGCCGACCATGCCTGTCAAGGGCTCGCATCCCAGCAACGACGTGCAGTGAGAAGGAGATCGATCATCGATCGTATTACGCTCTTGTCGCAGACGTGACAGCCATGTTACGGTGATGTCAGACACGCGGTCTGGTCCAATGCCGTGAGCGCTCCGGCCGGTGGTGAGGTGATCGCGTTCGACCAGTCCCGTCCCCATCGGCGGAAGAGATCCGACTACGTCCAGGAGGGCGAAATGGCCGGACAGGCCAACCGACGTCAACTAGTCTCCAACGAGCTTCTCGAGCATGCAGGCCGGCTGTTCGCTCAGCAGGGCTTCGCCAACACCAGCCTCCAGGACATCGCCGACGCAATGAAAATCAGTCGGCCGGCTCTCTATCGATATACCGACAACAAAGAGGCGCTGCTCGCGGCCTTGGTGCACGACGTGCTCGAGCGCGTCGTCGGAATCCTCGAAGATGCGCAGGCCCGGCGTGACCTCGACGAGGTGGAACGGATCGAGCTGGCGTTGCGCCAGATAGTGGTACACACCGCCGAGAACGCCACCCGATTCCGGCTCCTCGATCGTGCCGAATTCGACCTTCCCGGCGATCTTGCCGCCAAGCATCGTCAGGCGCGGCATCGGGTCCTGGAATTGCTGACGACTCTGGTCGAAGACGCTGTCGCGGCCGGGAGATGCCGCCCGTTGCCTGCCCGCTCGGTCGCGCTCGGCTGGCTCGGGATGGCCAATTGGGTCGCCTGGTGGTATCGCCCGGGCGTGGACGGGCCGCCGGAGGCAGCTGCGAAGGTCCTGGTCGATGTCGCTCTGGGCGGCGTTGTGCGCCCCGACGCGCGTCCCGCGGTCACTGGGCCGTGGGCGGCGTTGGAGCTGGTCCAGGACGATCTGGAACGGTTGAAGCAGAGCTTGGCCGAATCGCTGCCCGATCACAGGAGGATGACGTGACGGCGAAGGGGGCCCCCTCGTTCATCGCTGAACACAGCGCGGCATACCTGCGCGACGGGCTCTGGCAGAACCGCACCATCGGCACCGAGTTCAAGGTGACCGCCAAGCGCCACGCCTCTCGTACCGCGCTGGTGTCCGCCGACGGCCGCTGGACGTACAGGGAACTCGACGAGCTCAGTGACGCCTTCGCCACGGGCGTGCTGCTGCTGACGGACCTGAGGCCCGGCGACCCGGTGATCTTCCAGATGGGGAACATCGCCGAGACCGTCGTCAGCTACTACGGTGCCGTCAAAGCGGGGCTGATACCGCTGTGCACCCTGCCACAGCACGGGGAGCACGAGGTCATGTCCCTCGCTCGTCATGTAGAGGCACGCGGGCATCTGATCCAGGCCGACCATCGCACCCAGGACCTGCCCGCACTGGCCCGGCGCACCGCGGCGAATGTCAGCATCATCACCACGACCATCGTCGCTCGGGCAGAGCCCGATGCCGGGTGGGTGTCATACTCCGGGCTCCTGGAAGCCGGGCGAAGACGCACCACGCGGAGCGACGTCCCTGCCGAAGACGCCTCTGCCGTCGCCGTCCTGCAGCTCTCGGGCGGCACTACGGGCCTGCCGAAAGTGGCACCGCGACGCCACCAGGAATACCTCTACAACGCGCGGGCGTGGGCACACGCGTTGGGGATCGGACCGGAGTCGGTCGTCATGCACCCACTTCCGCTGCTGCACAACGCGGGCATCGGTGCGGCGATGCAGCCTGCGCACTTCTCCGGAGCGACCTTCGTACTCGCCCCGGACGCCGCCCCCACCACGATCGCCACATGGACAGCGCGTGAACGAGTCACCGTGGTACCGGTGGTACCGCCCGCCGTCGCCATACGCATGCTGGGCGATCCCGCCTGCGACGAGGCCGACTTCAGCAGCCTTGAATGGTTCCTCCTGGCGGGACAGCGGCCCCCGGTCGATCTCTTCGACCGTCTCGAGTCCCAACTCGGCATCCGCGCCGGGCAGATGTTCGGGATGGCCGAGGGAATGTTCCTCTACACGCCGAAGAGCAGCTCGGACTGGGCCCGCCGCCACACGATCGGTACGCCGGTCTCTCCGGCGGACGAAATCCGCGTGCTGGCCGTCGGAGGCGACTCCGAAGTCGCCGACGGCGATCTGGGCGAGCTGTGCTGTCGTGGCCCCTACACCATCCCCGGCTACTTCAACGCACCCGAGCACAATGCGGCGACCTTCACTCACGACGGCTTCTTCCGCACCGGTGACCTCGTGTCCCGGCACATCGTGGACGGCTGCGCGTACTACTCGATCGACGGTCGTATCAAGGACGTCATCAATCGGGGTGGGGAGAAGATCCACGCCGACGGGGTGGAGGAGATGATCCTCAAGCATCCTTCGGTACGGAATGTCTCTGTCGTCGCCATGCCGGACCCGGTACTCGGGGAACGAGTGTGCGCGTTCGTCGTCGTCGAGCCGGCCGCGAAGCCACCGACCGTCGATGAGCTCGGCAGATTTCTCCTCCGGCTCGGGCTCTCCAAGTTCAAGCTTCCCGAGCGCGTCGAGACGCTCGCCGAATTCCCCCTGACCAATCTCGGGAAAGTATCGAAGAAGGAACTACGCCTGCTGATCGAGAAGAAGCTCAGCGAGGAGATCGGTACGGCATGAAGCTCAACAGCATAGCCGTGATCGGCGGCGGCCCCGGGGGCCTCTACACGGCCCGCCTTCTCAAGCTCGACAATCCCGGCGCGACCGTCATCGTCCACGAACAAAGCGTTCCTGAAACGACGTTCGGTTTCGGGGTGGCCTTGGCGGCGCGGACACAGCGCAACCTTGAGTCGGCCGACGCCGACACGTTGCGCGACATCATCCACGCAGGCAGACCGCACGACACCACCATGCACGTCGGCGGTCGAAGGGCCACAGTGCGCAACGGTGCGGTGATCGGCATCGCACGCACCGAACTGCTCGCGATCCTGGCCCGGCATGCTGCCGAAGCCGGCGTCGAGCTGCGTTTCGGCAGCCGCGTCGCCCTCGACGAGGTCGACGCCGACCTCGTGGTCGTCGCCGACGGCGTCAGCAGCGACACCCGGGAGAAGCTGGCCGCGGAGCTCGAAGTCGAGGTGGGCATCGGCGAAGGGCTCTATCTGTGGGCCGGAGCCGACGTCGCGCTCGACGACGCCGTTTTCGCGCCCGCGACCACCGCGGACGGCACCTTCGTCGCCCACGCGTATCCCTACGCTCCCGACCGCACGACGTTCCTCATCGAGACCGATGCCAGGACCTGGCACGCCGCGGGGTTCGACGCCACCACTGCCCGCCTCGCCCCCGACGCCTCTGACGCTGTCTCCCTGGCCTACCTCGAGAGGGCGTTCGCCGACCATCTCCAGGGCGGCCGCCTGATGGGGAATCGCACCCGGTGGCTGCGGTTTCGCACCGTCCGCTGTGCTCGCTGGTCCCACGGCAACGTCGTACTGCTCGGAGACGCCGCCCACACCGCTCACTACTCGATCGGGTCCGGCACGAAACTCGCGATGGAAGACGGGATCGCGTTGCGGCAGGCCATCGCCGCAGCTCCCGACGTGCCCACCGCACTCGCACAGTACGAGCTCTCTCGCCGTCCCGAAGTCGAACGCCTGCAAGGTCTGGCCCGCCGCAGCCATCTGTGGTGGGACTCCTTCCCCCGCCGGACCGGCATGGACGTCGACCAGCTCACGGTGGCCTACATGACCCGAGCAGGCAACGTCTCCCTGGACCGCTTCGCGGCCACCAACCCGGACATCCTGCGCCGCGCGCTCGCCACGTACGCCGGCTGCGCGCCGGCCCAGGTCCCTGTTCACGGAGTGACCGAGTGGGTGTGCGCGCAGCCGTTGGACAAGGCGGGCAGGAGCTGGACCGGCCGGGTGGTGGACCTGCAAGGATTCGACGTACCGCACGCCGCTGCGCCACGGACTGCCCGAGCCAACGCCCAGCGACTGGTGCGGACATCCGTGGCCCTGGACAACCCGTGGACCGATGAGGGGGACGCCCTCGTCAGACATCTCACCGCTGCGGCCCGAAACGGCAGCCCCGGAGTCTGGCTCACGGGCCCGCACACGCGAGCCGACCTTCTGAACCGGCTGGCCTTCGCAGAACGCATGCGCCGCGAATCCGACGCCGTCATCGTCGTCGACGGGCCCGCCGAGTGCCTCCCCGACCTGGCCGCCGGACTCGCATCCGGCCGCACCGACCTGATCTGCCCCCTGCAAACGCACTCGAAATGACCTACCGCACGCGTTCGGGGCGACTGACTGGCCCGCGCCACCATCAGGGCTTCATCTGTCTGGAGATCACCGCTGCTGTCACGGAGTAGATCCCAGGAAGCTGAACCTGTCAGCGCCCGCAGGTCGCAGGCTGGGCAACGCCTGCAGCACATCCGGGGCACGGCCTGGCAGCCAAGCGAACTCCGCGAACTCGTCATCCCCTTGGGGTGCCTTGAATATCCGACGGACTCTCAGGAGGAACCGAAACGCCTCATATCAGGTGCGATCCCTGAAAATGCCGTCTGACCTGCCGAAACGCGTCGAGGCGAGATCGCTCTCACATGCGAAACCCGACAACACAGACACCAAAGGCCGCCCCCGCGGAGCGGGAACGGCCTCTGACCTGCGAAAACACCGTCGGGACGACAGGATTTGAACCTGCGACCCCTTGACCCCCAGTTGCGTGAATGGAGCTCATTTCCCCGACAATCGGGGCGAACTCATCGCGCGCTTTGTTCAGTTATGCGGCTATCGCTCGTCAACGCGCATCAGGTGTGGTCCCCATATGGTCCCCGACACCTGGTCCTATTTCTCCTCAAGACGTACCTCCTTCAGCGTGGACCTCTTGCGGACTTCTGACAATCGAACACCGGGAACCGAAAGAAAGTGGCCCTGTACGCCGCCCTGCCAGGTGCGGTGCTCAGGTGAGGGAAGTGGCACTACCTCCGCTTGCTACCAGGCGGCCAGCGCTGAGGGCCTGTTCGGTGATGGCCAGGCGGAAGGCGTCCGTCTGGCCAGCGGCGTAGATGATCGTTGGCACGCCGTTGACTGTGGCGAACCACGCTTGGGCGCCGTGCGGCATCGGGTCTTCGGCGGGGGCCTCCATGGCAATTACGCCGTGGGTGGTCAGCAGCTTGTTGAGGGCGTCGTGGGTGGTTGTGTCGACGATCATGCCGACACCTCATGCTCACGGCGAGTCTGCTCGCGTTTGAGAATGCCGATCATCTGATGGAAGACAGTCTCTGGATTGTTGGTCTCCACGATCCAGTCCACGACGGCGTCCCAGAAAGCGCGGACGGCGGGGGAACCCTCAGCGTCACGGACACGTCCGATGCCCGTCAGCCAGCGCTGGGTCTCGGGGCTGGGCACTCTCGGGGTGGCAGCGCCGCAGGCCTTCATTGCATCACCTGCATTCCAGCTACAGCGGCCGCCAGGTGTGCGCGGACCCGAGTGAGGTCGGCGAGTAGCTTGTCGAGACCGAACAGCTCGAGATCGGTGTCGTCAATTTCCAGGAACGGCGCTTCGTCTCCCCACTGCGAGAGTCGACACTGTAGCGAGCTGTCCTTGGGAGTCTCCATGTTCAAAGCCGCGCTGTGGTGAATGACCGTGCCGTCAGTGTCGACGAAATGGTCGACGCACTGACTGTCGAGGCGACCGCAGTCCAGGGCTCGACGGTCAGATGGGGTGGGCGGCGCTGCCGCCCCAAGTTCGATGCCACGCATAGTCGGACCGTTCCCTACTTGGTGGGGTGGTGGACTGGTGTGCTGCTGGGCATGAGGATCCCCTCGGGCAGCGGCCCGAGCCTCTAGGTCAGGGCAACGCTGGCCAGGCCGCGCCCTCTCCGCATTGCCGTAAGCCGGTCAAGAAGCGGAACGGCTTCGTGCCCATGCGGAGTCGCACATCAGCCCGCCCTATGACCGTACAAACGAGTCCGGCGCCAACTGGTCACACTCCATCAGGATCAATCCTGGGCAAGCCGGGTCGGGCTCCACACTTCACCCGCACAGACTCATCGGAGAGTGCCGGGGGCCGACCCTGCTCATGCGCCAGGCGCAAGAGCGCTGCACGAGTCGCGTCGGTGAGCGCTTCCCATTGCGCGGGGTCATCCACGTGGATGTACAGCAAGTCGCGCAGGACGGATCGGACCTGAGCACCTGGCGTTCCCTCTTGGCGGTCGAGGAGGCGCAGGGCTGGGAGAGGTTCGCGAGGGCGGCCCCGCAGTGCGTTCCAGACTGCGCCGGCGGCGGAATGGCCGTCTCCCGCGGCGAGGTCCTCCTCCCCTTGGCGCACTACGTCGACCAGCGACGGGGGTCCCGCTGCCTTGGGCCAGACGTAATCGGGCACGTAGCACTGGAGGGACTGCGGAACGGACTGCGCGCCACCGAGGCTGGTACGGGCGGGAATAGGACGGCGAGCAGACGCTGCTGTAGGCGACGGGTCAGCGAACTCTCCGAGCGGCTCGAAACCCTCGTCGCCGAACCGCTGTCCCCGAGCAGCGCCAGCCTGTTCACTCTGGCCTCCTACGCCTCCGTCCGCCTACCTGTCCCAAAGCCGGCACGGAGGCTGGAAGATCACCCGCCGCCACGAGCCCCTCGGCATTCCGGTCTGGTTGGCGAGCTTCGGCCGGGACACACCCACCGAGATCACCACCGCCTTCACCCACGCGCTCATCGCCTACTTGGCCAGCGACCGCAAGGACCCTTGGTGGTTAGGTTCGGACGGCCCGCCTGTTTCAGCCAGCGTTGGCCGACCTTGGCTCAGAGCTGCCGACTTCGAGGAAGGACTATTGGCGCGACAGCGCAAGTCCGGACCTGACTTGAATTGGACCATCAGTCCCAGAAACATCATTATTCGATGACAGCCTCACTAGTTGTCACGTACAGTCCGGTCCGTTGAAAGTTGCGAACAGTTGCCGGGGGGATCAGCGCCTCCTGGCGAAGGGGTGGGACGAACCGTTGAATCGATTACGAATAGCCTTGGCTGCATGCTGTGCGGTTGTATCGCTCCTATGCCTGGGGGCTCCTGCCGCAGTGGCCTCGCAGGCGCCAGTCCTTTCGGTGCAGACCTGGGTATCGGGTGCACCCACGCAGCAACCGGCCGAGGTCTTCCGCCGACTGAAGGCCGGCCAGAGTGCGTTGCAGGCGGGCCTGCCACGGCCGCAGTTGACAGCGCGGCAGAATGCTCCGCGTCGCACAGGACCCGCACAGATCCGTGAGGCGACCACAGTGGCACCCGCCGCAACCAGCGCGGCAAGCCCGCAGGTTACTGATGTTCCGCAGCGGAAGATGACGCTGGCCGAGTGCAAGGCTCACACCGCGAACGACGCGAGCATGTGGCTGGAGTCCCGTTTCGCGATCTGTGAATCGCAATGGTTCTCATCCGAGTGGTTCCGGAACAGGACCGTGGTCGGATTCTCCCAGATGACCGTCACAGCCATCGCGACCGTGCCGGACGCGAAGTCACGGCAGATCCAGTTCGACTACTACTATTCCGACTTCTTCTCGTCGGGCGTCAACGGTTTCGATGAAACCCTCGTAGGCCCGGTGCCCAACTACGAAACCGTGCCGAGTGGAGTCACCCTCAGCCAAGGCGGATCACTGCCCGGCCCGGAGAGCATCGCCCAAATCCGGACCAGGCCGCATTTCATGGTCACCGCTTCAGTGGCTCCTGGCCATGGCCTGGCACCTGACGACGGAGTCTGGGGCGATTGGAACATGAGGTTCGCTCCCGAATGGCCGACCGGGTGGACGGACGTGGTCCCGGGGCAGAAGTGGAGCTTCGCCTCCTTCGGCGTACGGTGGGACAACTCCTCCTACCTGCCCAACTACAACCCAGCGGACCCGCTCCACACCGGCGGCGCAGCCTTCAGCTACGACATCACGCCCCTGCGGTACAGCACGGCCACGACGGCAGCCGAGCGAGCGGTGACACTGCATATTCAGAAGGCGTTCACCCAGCCGAAGAACACGATGCCGGCCAATCCGTCCAAGAAGGTCGCCGGCCAGAGCGCCAGCAACCCACTGCACCGGTTGCAGCCGGGGCTGAACGTGACCAACCAGAACCGCTACAACAAGAACCGCAGCGAGGCGGTCAAGGTATGCAAGAGCGTGGATCCGGACTACGCCTCCAAGGGGCTGGAATGCGATGAGTACCCCTTCGCATCCACCTACGAGGGCGCGGCACAGTCGATCTACGACCCCACCAAACCAGCGAAGAACTTCAGCGCTCTCGCCCTGAACGCCACCCAGAACGGCAAGGCCGGATCACAACTGGGCGCCTACTACAACAACAACCGCATCCTTGATGGCGCCAACGACGAGTACTACGTCGTGATCATCACCTGAGCCACCGTGGCTGCTCCCGCTGAGTCGCGGGAGCAGCCACGACACCCGGTTCAGAACTCCCACATCACGCTGCCGGTGACCGAGAACACGGCAGCACAGCCATTGCGGGTCAGATGCGGGTCCCCACTCCCGTCATCGCCTTCCTGCTGCCCCGTCTCCAGAGCGTCAGCGACGTCCTCCCACATCTGCCCGGTGTTCGCCCAGATCGGCGCACCATAGATACCCTCGGACTTGCTCCAGCTCATAACACAGCCCTGCGCACCGCCCGGCCGCGTATCCACGACCAGGAGGTCACCCGTCGTGTCGTCCCCGACGGGGAAGAACGCGCTACTGAACTCCTGGCGGGACTCTCCCGCGAAGCCCTGCTCACCGTCCTGCCCGCCGTAGATCTCCAACTTCATACGCCGTAGCTCGACCATGCGCTGGAGGCCGACAGGCACGAACAGCGGCGGCAGCAGCACCCCCGCACCCGATGCGGGCACCGCCCCGTCCACGAGGAGCAGCCACTCCCCAACGTCGGCCGGAACCTCGAGCATCATTGCCCGTTCCGCTTCGGCAACAGCCGCCGTGGTGGCCGGCGGCCGCAACGAAGCGGCGGTGACGGGCGCATGCTCCTGCAGCACCCGGTGGATTCTGGACCAGGTTAAGGAAGCTGAACTCGTCATACCGCCCATCATGCCCCACCATCAGTTGCCATCACCAAGGGCGCCCACTTCCAGCCCCCGCGACAACATTCGGTGCAAGCGAACGGTATCGGTGCGAGTCTCCGCCGTTCGTACTGTTGATCGCCCGCGGCACACGACGCCGCTGGTTTGCCCACTCTGGCAAGGCGCCCACCAGCCTGGGAGCCGAACAGAAACTTCTCGTCTGACCGGTGAACTTCCTTCGCACGTCCTAAGGTTGACCCACTTGTCGCGGAATCCGTCACTGGGCCTCTGGGGGACGACAGATGTACGACAGCACGACCGATGACGGCACCACGGCCGAGGCCGGGGACGGCATCGCGGCCCTGCCCTTCTGGGTAACCCTCGACGAGGACGACCCGGAGAGTCAGGGGGACGGGGGCACGATGAGCATCCTCGGCGGGGATGCGGTGCTGCGGGCGGTGCCGCTAGGGCCGCTGCGGAAGAATCTCGCCACGACCGTGGACGCGCTCCAGGAGATCTTCCGCGAGGTGGCCGCCCGCGACGGCGCCCTGCCGCTCGCGGAGGCACAGTTGTCGTTCGAGGTGACCGCGAGCGGCGGCATTCAGTTGATCGGCACCGGCCAGGTCCAGGGGACCCGGGGACTCACCCTCACCTTCAAGCGACCGTGATCGCCCGGTGACACACAAAGCACTGCTGATCGGGGCGAGCACCTACGACGACCCGGCAATCTCCAATCTCCCATTCATCCCGGACGACCTCCGGCTGGTGCAAAGCGCTCTGACCCAGCGGGAGTTCGGATCGGTGGAGATCCTCGAGTCGTCCCGCGGGACGACCAGGACCGCCGTCAACGCCAGGGTCAGCCGCTTCCTGCGCGACGCCAACCGCAGCGATGTCCTCTTCATTCTGCTCAGCGGCCATGGCCAGCACTTCGAAGGCGCCGACTACCTGATCCCCGAGGACGCGGACTTCGCGATCGAGCCGTTCGCCGACTGCTGTGTGGAGATCGGCTGGCGCAAGGAGTTGGAGGATTCGGCCGCCGCCCGGGTGCTGTTCCTCGTCGACGCCTGCCGTGAGGGCCTGGAGCAAGACAGCAAATCCGCGACAGGGGTCCGCAGTTGGGGCAAGCCGAAAGTCGCCGCGACCCTGCGACGCAAGGTCGCCTACGTCTACGCCTGCTCCCCTGCCGAGAAGGCCCACTACGTCCGTCCCACCGACACCGCGAAGGACGAGGCAGCACCGCCGGGCGACTCGTTCAGCCTCTTCTCCCGGGCAGTGTTACACCTGATCAGCGAGGTGCCGTACGCGGTGGATCTCGTCGACTTCGAGGAGCAGGTCCAGACCCGCGTGGCCGCTCTGCACGCCGCGTACGGCAAGCCCGGCCGACCGCAGCGGGTCCGGGTCACCACCGACGCCGACCGCCGAAGCTTCGCCGTGCTGCCCGGCCCGGCGATGCAGGCCGCGGCTCACCCGTGGGTACGGTCGGTCGCCAACCACCCCGCCTGGGAACGTACGCCTGCCGGGCTCACCCGCGAAGTACTCAAGGAGCTCTGCGCCTACCTCGCCGGACAGCTCGCCACCGAGTTCACCCGCTCCTCCGACGCCCTGCGGGGCGATCCATGGCACGACCCTGAATTCGCCGGGCGAGCCCAGGAGCGGATGGACTTCCTCGTCCGCCAGGTCAAGGACCGGCGCGAGGGCACCATCGCTCTCTCCCCCACCGAGGCCGCCCTCATCGTGCTGCTGCCGTTGGTCGGTCATACGTATTGGACCCACGAGGCGGCCCGGCGCGTCCACGTGCTCGCCGACGGCACCCCGACCCCCGAACGCGATCGCTTCCACAACTTCGTTCGCACGCACCCGCGGCTGATCCGGCGCCTGCGGACCCTCGACCAGTCCGGCGATCCCCGCGGCGACGCCGTGCGCATCCGCTGGTGGCTCTTCCATCGCTGGCTGCTCCAGGAGCCCGAGCCGTATTCGGGCCAGTCGCTCAAGTCGCTGCTCGGCCCTCCACGAAGCCGGCCCGGCGGCCCCGACCGGCCCGGCTGGGTCGACACCGCGCTGTCCGCCGAACGTTTCGACCGCTTCGTCCAGGAGCAGCGCGCCGCGCCCTTCAGCGTCCCTGGCGACTCGGCCCTGGCGCTACCCGAGGTGATCGCCGCCAGCACGGGACATGAGCACGAAGTACGCCACACGCTCGTCGCCTCGCTCGCGAAAGCGGCCCACGCACTGGCGGTCGATCCCGTCGATCTCCCGGAGATCGTGGTCGAACACCTCGGCATCTCAGATGCCGTGGACCCCGCCGAGCTGCTGACCACCCTCCGCGCCTCCGACTGGCGCACTTCGGGCCTTGGCCGCTCCCTGAACGCGCTCTGTCAGCATCCGGCCGTCCAGATCGCGTTGCGCGACCACGCTCAGCACACTGACGAGCTGCTGCGTGCGATCAATCGCCACCCGGCGCTCGGCCCACTCCGCTCCCTGCCGCCCTTCGCCGACGCCGACCTGGTTCAGCTCAGCGGCAACACCCCCAAGCACCTCTCAGAAGGCATCCGCTTCAATCTCGCCGAGGACCGTGTCCAGGAACTCCTGATGGGCGAATCCCTCTATGGTGAGCCGAAGTTGGCAATCCGCGAGTTGTACCAGAACGCGCTGGACGCTCTCCGGTATCGCGACGCCCGCGCCGAGTTCCTGCGCCGGACCGGCAAGGGCAGCCAGAGCGACGCCGATTGGACCGGTCTCATCAACTTCCGGCAGGCGGTGGATACCGAGGGTGACCCCTACCTCGAGTGCCGCGACAACGGCATCGGCATGGGCGCCCACGAACTCAGCAGCGCCTTCGCCCAGGGCGGCACCCGGTTCGTCGATCTCACCGAGTACATCGAAGAGCAGGCCGACTGGTCGGCGCTGGACCCGCCCCTGGAGGTGTATCCCAACAGCCGTTTCGGAATCGGGGTGTTGTCCTATTTCATGCTGGCCGACGAGATCGAGGTCCGCACCTGCCGAATGGGCCGCGACGGTCGCCCCGGACGGCTGCTGAAGGTCAGCATCGCCGGGCCCGGCAACCTCTTCCGCATCGAGGACCTCGGGGAGGGTGAAGAGCCCGGCACATCTGTACGGCTGCGTTTGGCTCGGGGGAAGAAGCCGGTGTCATGCGTGGACACCCTGGACGAGCTGCTGTGGGTGGCGCCGTACCGCACGGTGGCGGAACACGGTTCACGACGAACGGAGTGGGAGCCTGGTGTTCTTGTAAGGGCTCAGCTCGAACGGTGGTGGGCGGAGATGAAGCACAGGCGAGGACCCAGCGGGGTGTGCGTGCCCTCCTCGGACCCAGACGTGTGGTGGATCGACGGTAGAGGCGTCTTGCTGGCAGACGGCTTTCACGTGGAAGGTGAAAAACACGGTTGGATCACGCGCTCCCTTCGCCCACCGCACGGGATAGTCGTCAACCTCCATGGCCGCCCACAAGTTGAGCTGAGTGTCGACCGGAAAACGGCCAGGGGATTCGACCACTCGCATGTGACGCGGTCCGCACTGGCAGCGGCGCCGGAACTGATCCGGCGGGCACCGTCGCTCATGGCTTCCGACTGGCTCCGCCAGGTAGGCTTCACCGCACTGCCGATCGCCGACCGCCTGGTCGACCATGCCATTGCGGAAGCCGTGCCGACAGAGGTCGCTGGTCTGCAGACGTCGTTCGATGCGGTCGGCTCATTCGAACCAGACTTCCTGCTCATGCCGCTACTAACCGGTAAGTCGGACGGGAATGTCAAGGTAGCCAACGCCGCCGCATTTGTGCGGACCATTCCGAGCCCCCTCCTCCGGTGGCGGCTCATCACTCTCTACCGGGCCAGCCTCGGTGATCATTTCAGCGGGCCGCAGTCGGACGACCTGTCCCTCGACGCCCGCCCCTCCGATCTCGCATTGGTCACCACAGCCTTCGGCGCGGTCACGTACGGTCCCGATTGGCATTCCGACCTAACACTATGGCTCCAAGGCGCCAGCAAGGGCAGCTTCAGGTGGGATACCTCACAATCCCAACTCACTCACACCGGTTTGCCAAGTTTCATGCACATCCCGCGTTGGCGGTCGATCTCAGAGGTGATCACGGCCGACGAGGTCTTCAAAGGGGTAAAGGCTTGTGGGCGTCTCGCCGGCCACGTGGCCGAACGACTCGGTCGGCTCGGGTACCAGGTCGAACGATTGGGCGACGCGGCACAGGTGGGACCGGACGACCTGCCGCTACTGGCCCCGTTGGGCGCTCCACACGGATGGCTCACACCCGGTGCCGAACTGACCCCGGCACAGATCGTGTTCAGCGCGGCACAGGCCAAGTACTCAACAGAGAACGCCGCTCGACGACTGTGCTGCCTCGGATTCCAAGTGCCGTCCGAATATCCGCGCAAGGACCACTGGCCATCCGAAGAACGCACCATGCTCGGAAGCTTGTGGCAGGACCACCTCCACACCGTCAGCCCTGAAGAAGCCCGGTCAATCACTCGACGGCAGCTCACATCGGTAGCACATCGGACGAACCGCCCCGTGCACCACGTCGCCCGTCTCCTGCGAGCGTGGGGCTTCGACCTAACCTCGCGGTTTCGGTTGGGGCTGGTCCGGATGCTGGCCGGATACGCGAAAGTGCCTTCCTGAGCTGGGACGATGAACCTTGTCTAGGGGTTTGAT